>CALCMJ010000126.1 GCA_937967615.1 uncultured Saprospiraceae bacterium | reverse complement strand
TCTCAAGGTCTAGGGTTTTACTGCTTTCTTTTCTAGTGAACAGTTCTACAACTCCCTGCTGCCCTTGCGCACCATACTTTTCTATTGCCGCTGCTCCTTTTAAGACATTTGCTCTGTCTATTTTTAGGCCCTTAAGTTGATCTTCTGTTACTATTTTGCCATCTAATACACAGATAGGATATCCCATTTTCTTTTCTATATCTGTTTTAGCTTCATCTGCAAGCTTATATTTTATTGGAAGTGTATAGACAACATCTACAGCTTTGTTATTCTGTTTACCTGGTGTCCAACGTTCTGGCATTGCATTCATCTTTTTTATTATATCCAATGATGCTTCGCCACAATCCCCTCCAATATCACGCAACAACTTTAGATCTGTGAGTTCACCAGTTTTTCTCACTACAAACTGAACAACGGTTACTCCTTCTACTGCTGCCTCTCTAGCTACCTCAGGATATTTTAGATTCTTATAAATAAAATTTAGCATTTTCTCCTTTGCGCACCCCTCTTTTTCTTTTGCAGTCCCGCTCATATCTTCGCAGCCTGGAAAACGTGGCATTTCCTCAACTACTTTGAAAAGTTCTGAATCGTTCTTTTCTTCTTTTTCCTTTTTAAAGACTTTTACAATTCTCACTTCTTCTTCCTTTGTCTCACGGTTAAAAACTGTAAGAGTGTCAATTCTTTCTACTTGATTAGACTCTTCATCCTTTTTCGCCACTTGTTCATCTCCATTCAATTTAAATCGTATCGGCAGAGAGTAATAGACATCTACTTTCTTGTTCTCATGTTCCCCTGGAGTCCATCTCCCTAAGCTCTGTTTCATTTTTTCTACAACATTAATTGCAGCTTCTCCACATCCTCCGCCTATATTCCTTACTAAGTTTAGGTCCGTAATTGTGCCATCTTTTCTTATTACAAATTGCACCACGCACATGCCTTCTATTTTTTGCTCTAGTGCTACTTTAGGATAATTCACATTATCAAAGACATATTCTAAAACCTTTTTTTGTGTACAATCAAACTTGTCATGGTGAGATCCTTTTAGTTTCTCACAACCTGGGAAGATAGGCATATGGCTTACTACTTTATAAGGTGTATCCTTATCGTTGAATTTAAAATTTGCCGTAGCCGGAGTCTGTATGTTTATATTCTCTACTTCTTCTGTAGTATTACTCACAACCACAGGTTCTCTTTCTGTTTTAACTATCCTTACCGTTTCCTCATAGGTGTCAAAATCAAAGGTTATAATTGTGTCAATAGTGTACAAGTTTGCTTCTTCAAGTTGAGCCAAGTCTACTTTTTTGTTGGCCCCTGCATAGTTTGAAAATTGGCTCTTAATCAGATCCGCATGTTTTGGATATGTATCCATCAATTCGTTGTATACTTTCTGCTTTTCTTTCTTGAATTCCGTTTCACTCAAGCCAAAAAGTGCAGAGATTTTAGCCTGTATTTCCTTTACAGGATCTCCTTTTAAGGCGTCTGTTTCATTTACATTCTCAGTTGGTACTATAACAGTCTCGGGAACTTCCGGCTTATTAACATAACTAGAGAAACTTAATCCCATGAATAATAACAAGGGAACCATTGCTAAATAACTTACCAACGCTTTTTTGCTGGATTTTTTTTGATTCATCATTTGAATGCGTTTTTTTAGATGTGAATTAAAAAATTGATGCGTTAAGGAGAGCTCTATTCCGGATGAGCTCTGCCCTAACAAGAGTTGGCCGTACTCTTCTTTATTTTCATTTACAAGTGTGACATTATCTGCAATGTATTCATGCACTTGCTTTAGTTCTTTTTTATACAAGTAAATAGGCGGACTGCACCAGAATGCAATCTTTATAAGTTCTACTAAAAGCACATCAAATGTATGTCGTTCATTTATGTGACATAACTCATGCTCAAGTATGGTTTTGATCTTTTTCTTTAAAGGGAGTTGATTACTAATAAATACCCATTTGTAAAATGAAAAGGGTAAATGCAATTTATCCGTTTTGACTAAAACATAGTTTGTTTTTTGCTCTTTTGTCCCTGTCCAGTAAAGTTGAAATATGTTCCGCATCCCAAACAGAAACCGAATGCCTGCTATAACTAATCCTATTAAATAAACCCATAGGAATATGGATTGAACATTAAAGCTACTTTCTTCTTGTACCATTAACTGTAGATGGTCTACCTCTAAAAGCAAAGGCGCTACATAACTCACAACTTCATATTGTTCTGTTGCGATAGGAATGTACTGCAAGAGAGGGATCATTGCGCCCAGTATAAGCGTGGATACGAGATATGCTCTATTCGCAGAAAAGAAGGTAATCTTCTTATATAAAACTTGGTATAAGGCATAGAATAGTATCCAGCACAAACTCACTTTGATTATATAAGCTATCATTGGTTTTCTGTTTTTAATTCGTCCATTAATTCATTTAACTCTTGGATACTTAAATCGTTTTCTTTTACTAAAAAAGAAACCAGTTCGTTCATCGATCCTTCAAAATAATTGGAGACCAAGTTTTTTAGAGAAAAGCTGGAGTATTCCTTTTTTGTCACTAAGGGAAAATACTCGTGTGTTCTTCCATATGCCTTATGATCCACAAAGCCTTTCTTTTCTAAGATGCGCACAAAGGAAGAAATGGTGGAATGAGGAGGCTTAGATTCCATCTTTTCTATTAATTGACTTACCGTACATGGGCTATTTTCCCAGATCAATTGCATAATTTCTTCCTCTGCCTTTGTCAATCGTTTACTCGAGTTCATACTAATTTGTTTTTGTTAAATGGATCTGTTCTTTTAACACGCGACTTCTATCCCGTGCATATGTTTTATATTCTTCAATAGTATCAGATGATGCTATGTATTTTTTATAATACCGAACGGCAGTACTTTTGTCTGCATAATAGGCGTCGTATGCTCTAGCTAGAAAAAATAAAAATCTAGGTTCGTTACTATACCTATACGCACTTTCATAATGCGGTATGGCCTCCTTCAAGTTTTTATTATCATCATAAAACTTTGCCATACTGCGATGGTACTTTGCCATATTATCAGAGATTCCTGATTTCATGGCTTTCTTTAAATGAAAGACATAAGCCTTATCATCTCCTTTTCTGGAATATGCTTCAGATAAATAGTAATGTGCCATTTCAGGATTTCCTTCGTCCACTAATGAGCGCTCTAAACGAACGATCGCTTTATCTATGGAATCCACTTTCATATAAGAATATCCTAAGAGTTTATTGTAGTAGTTGTTAAAATCAAGTCTTCCACGCATCCCTTCCATAACTACAATTACTGAGTCATGTTGCTTTTGTTTGTATTTAGATCTGGCTGATAAGAGACAATATGAAATATTTAAAGGATCATATGCTCTGGCATCCCATAGAACACTGTCAGCGGACTCCACATTATCCTGCTCCAAATACATTTCAGTAAGACTCTTTATAGTCAGTAAATCCCGTTTATTCAGTTGATACGATTTTAGATAATTTCTAAACGCACCCTGGCGCTCTCCTGCTTTCGCATATTGGTTTGCCACTTTCCTGTAATACACAGCATTTTCTGGAAACAATTTTGACAATTTTAAATAATACTTCAAGGCCTTTGGTGTGTTTTCCTCCAGTTCATATATAGTTGCAAGCCTTTTTAAAGTGGCAGCATCATCTTCAACATGGAAGATCATTTTAGAATAATACAACAAGCTGCTCTTTGTATCTCCAAGTTGAAAAAAGGTATTTCCAAGCTTGGTCATTAGCTCAATATTAGAAGTATCAGTGGAAAACTGCTCTTGTAGGAATGGAATTACTTCGGCATAGTTTGCTGTAGCATAAAGTGAATCTACGTTTTGCGTATTTACCTTAGTAAATCCAATTAAAATACAAGCTACTATTATGAGATTCCTCAACATATGATAAATGTATAGCTAATTTTTTAGTTATGCAACTAATTTATGCGTTGATCTAGAAATTAATTCGATTATGGTAACAAATACTGCAAGGATTGATAAAGAAACAAGCTATAGGAAAACGTAGAAAAATTTCTTCTCACGGTTTCCCTAGATGATTTGGACTACAATTACATTGAATTTTGCACAATACAATTAAAGACTTCCAAAATAATTCAACTAAGAAAAAAACAATAAAATGATTCAAGAACAGCTCACCAGTTTAATTGGAAAACAGATTTCAACTAAAGACTTTCCTGAAATTGACAAAATCATACAAACTCTTAGTACCGATCTAAAAACGGGTAAAATATCAAAAGAAGATATTGACGCTTTAAACAAAAACTTTGGGCAAGAATTTTTAGACAATACACTTCAGGGTTTTGGCTTAAGAAAACCATATGATTATACAGGAGATTTTCTGATGATTGATAAGATATACACCTATTATAAATCTCCTATTAAAAAATATGAGATTTGGGATGAATACTTTCATCGACAATCTGCACCCAAAGCAGTAAGAAATAGAAAAGAATATTTTAAGACAATCCTAAAAGAAAAATTTGAATCTTATCAAGAAGTGCACTTGATGAATGTTGCTAGTGGTCCTGCAAGAGACTTAGCTGAATTCTATGATCAAGAGAAAGGCTGTCAATTAATTACAAGCTGTATTGAATCAGATGAACATGCTATTAAATATGCTAAAGCATTGAATAAAAATCATCTCGACAAGATCCAATTTGTACATAGCAATATCTTCAAGCATAGAGAAAAAAACAAGTATGACGTCATATGGTCTGCTGGCCTATTTGATTATTTCAACGATAAGGCCTTTATTATGATCATAAAGAAATTTAAAGACTGGCTAAATCCAAATGGTGAAATAATCATTGGGAACTTTAATGAAAACTATAATCCTAGCAGAGCATATATGGAAATTTTTGGTGAATGGTATTTACACCATAGAACTGAAGATCAACTAAGAGAACTAGCCCAAGTGGCAGGGTTCAAAGCAAATCAAATTCATATAGGGAAGGAAGCACAGAATGTAAATCTCTTTTTGCACATAAAAATGTAAAGTCAATCATAAAATATTAGAAGGCGGAATAACCGTCTTCTTTTTTTTGTCCAAATTATTCTATCTGCTATACCCTTATTCAATTTTTAGATCTATGTAGAATAATAATCTAAAACATGTGTATCTTAATCGGTATAGATAATACATTATGTTTAGAATTTTACTATTCTCTCTTTTACTTAGCTTTCTTTCATGTAACAATAGTCCTAAAGAGAATCCAGGACAAGAAGACTGGATCAGTCTATACAATGGAATAGACTTAAACGATTGGACGCCCAAGTTTGCAAACTCAGAACTGGGTGTCAACTATAAAGATCGCTTCATTGTAGAAAAAGGGATTTTGAAAGTACAATATGCCTTGCAAGATAGCTTTCATGGAAATTTTGGTCATCTATTCTATAAGGATAGCTTTTCTCATTACAGACTTAAGGCACAATATCGCTTTCTAGGAGAGCAGCAAGTCAATGGACCTGGGTGGGCATATCGCAATAATGGACTTATGCTCCATTGCCAAGACCCTAAGACAATGACACTGGAGCAAGAGTTTCCCCTTTCTCTTGAAGCACAGCTATTAGGTGGTAATGGTACTGAAGAAAGACCAACAGCAAATCTCTGCACACCACACACTCATGTTTCCTTTGGTCCAAAACTCGAAAAAACACATTGTATTAATTCCAATTCTAAAACCTATCATGGTGACGAATGGTATGAGGCTGAAGTTCTTGTTCTTGGAGATTCTCTCATTCAACATTTGATGGAAGGACAAGTTGTCTTAGAGTATAGTAAACCTATTGTGGATGCCGCCGAGTTAGACAAAAGTTTGTTTACAGATGGGGCAAAGATTAAAGATGGTTATATTTCTATTCAAGCAGAAACTGCACCTATAGAATTTAAGTCGATTACGCTTTTAGATTTGTGTGGTTGTATGGACAAGAAGGCGAAGACGTACAAAAACTACTTTGTAAAACACGATAGTACAAAATGTGAGTATTGATCTTTTAAAACTTCGTACTTTACTATTATAATTTCAGATATGAATAAAACTCTTGCCGCTTGTTTACTCCTAATACTTGTCTCTTGTGGCCCTGACATAAAACTCAATTCTCCTCAAACGATATTGAAAATTGATGATGCTTTGGCAGAAAAACTATCCGCACAAATTCGTGCTGAAGCAAGTGTAGAAATTAAAGAAGGACTAAACCTTGTTCTTTGGGCAGCTGATACTATTGTCAAAGATCCCATCGCCATCAGTATTGATAATAATGGGGACATATATTATACCCAAGCAAACAGATTAACGAACTCTGAATTTGATATTCGCAATCATAGGGATTGGATGACAGCTTCCATCTCTTTTGAATCAACGGAAGACAGACGTGACTTTTTGAGAAAAACATTTCCAGAAACAAACGCACAAGGCAAAAAACATCTTGTGGACTTAAACGAAGATGGCATCCTGGACTGGAAAGACTTGACTGTAGAAAAAGAACAGATATGGATTGTGTCAGATGAAAATAAAGATGGGTACGCAGAACAAAGTCAACTTTTTATTGAAGGTTTTAATACAGAGATTTCTGATCTAGCAAATGGGGTTGAAGTAGATAATGGAGAAGTCTTCCTTTGTGTAGGTCCAGATCTTTGGAAAATAAAAGATACGAATGCAGATGGATTTGCTGATGAGAAAAACTCTATTAGCCATGGCTGGGCAGTGCATATTGGATTTGGTGCGCATGGAATGTCTGGTGCAACTATAGGTCCAGATGGGAGAATCTGGTGGGGCATTGGGGATATTGGAATGCATGTTACTGACAAAGAAGGAAAACAATGGAAAAATCCAAACAGCGGAGTCATTGCCAGAGCTGAAAGAGATGGATCCAATTTTGAAATCTATTGTTATGGTGTAAGAAATACGCACGAATTTGATTTTGATAAATACGGTAATCTCATCTCCGTGGATAATGATGGTGACCACGAAGGGGAACGCGAACGACTCGTTTATTTAATAAATGGTTCTGACACTGGCTGGAGAATCAATTGGCAGTTTGGAAAATATACGGATCCACTAAACAACAAATACAAAGTGTGGATGGATGAAAAACTTGGTGTTCCAAGATGGGATGGTCAAGCAGCTTATATTCTTCCTTGTATACAAAACTATGTGAATGGACCTACGGGATTTGTGTACAACCCAGGAACAGCCTTAGACGAATCCTATTACAATAAATTTTTTGTAGCTGAATTCCGAGGAACGCCTTCCCGTTCACCTATTCATGCTTTTGAATTGGAAGAAGATGGAGCCTCTTTTAAATTAAAAAATACAGAAGAAGTCGTTAAAGGACTTCTTCCTTCAGGAATTGATTTTGGGCCAGATGGCGCCTTGTACTTTGCTGATTGGATTAATGGATGGGGGACTAAAAACCAAGGCCGCTTGTGGAAACTTGATCATACAATAGGTGCACAATCTGCAATCAGAAAAGCTACCCAAGAAATATTAGAAACTGATTTTGATACTTATGAACTTGCTGATTTATTCAAACTCTTACATCACCAAGACATGCGTGTGCGTCAAAATGCACAATTTGAACTAGTAAATAGAAAAGAGACATCTATCCTTTTGAAAGCTGCTGAGACTAGCCAGAATCAATTGGCACGAATTCATGGCATCTGGGGACTTGCGCAATCTGCCCGCATTCACAACACGGATGCATCTGCTCTCATTCAATTTTTAAAAGACGCAGATAATGAAATTGTTACACAGACTATAAAGATGATGGGGGACATAAAAATGGATCAGGGAATTCTTCTTCTTCCCTTTCTAGAAAATGCATCCTTACGTGTACGTCTCCATGCAGCTGAGGCACTAGGAAGAATTGATTATAAACCCGCAGTTATGCCCCTTGTTAACATGCTGAGAGAAAATGATGACAAAGATAGTTGGCTACGCCAGGCAGGAATTATTGCGCTTGGTAGATTAAATGATCCTGTTGCCATGTCAAAATTACAAACAGACCCTTCTATTGCTGTGCGTACTGCCGCCGTAGTAGCATTACGAAGAATGAAAAGTCCTATTATTTCAGATTATTTGGATGATGAAAATGAATATATTGTAACAGAGGCTGCAAGAGGGATTAATGATGACTATTCTATTCCAGAATCTCTTCCAGATCTTGCAAGATGTTTAACCGATATGCGCTTTAAAAATGAGGCAATGATTAGAAGAGCAATTAATGCTAACCTAAGAGTGGGAGAAGTTGAAAACTTAAATTTCTTACTTGCTTATGCGCAGGAAGCCTCAGCCCCACCCTCTATGCGAGCAGAAGCATTAGAGGCTCTTAGCACTTGGTCAAAACCTTCATTGCATGATAGAGTAGATGGTAGATACAGAGGTCCAATCGTCAGAGATATTACTCCTTTGAAAAATGCGCTTTTACCTAATATGACAACTCTACTAACATCTGATACCCCTGCAGTTCAAATTGCAGCTATACAAACAGCACAACGCTTGAAATTTAAAGAACAAGGTAATCAGATATTTAATTTACTCAAGAGTTCCCCATTTGAATCTGTAAGAGCCCAGTGTATAGAAGCATTGCTAATTATCAAGCCAGACAACCTTGCTGAGGTAATGCAGTTTGCACTTAATGATAAAAGCTCTGCCGTGCGTGCCCGAGTCTTAGAGCACCTCCCAAGCTCAAAGATCAATCATGAAAAAGCTGCTGCTCTTTATACTGAAATAATAAAAGATGGCAACATACAGGAAATGCAAGCGGCTTATCGAGGACTAGGAAACTTGTATAACCCGGAAGCAAAAAAATTATTAAAAGATGCACTTGCTGCAATGCAGTCCGGAACAATGCCTAAAGAAGTACATCTAGATATAATAGAGTCAATAAAGGTGTTTGACGACAAACTTTTAAAGAAAGATTTAGACATGTATAAGCAGAAACAGAAAAAAGAAACTGCACTTTATGAATATTTGGAAACGCTTTATGGTGGAGATAAAAATAAAGGAAACAATATTTTTTACGAACACGAAAAAGCACAGTGCACGCGATGCCATACTGTTTTTGAATATGGTGGTAATGCTGGCCCTTCCCTCACCGGACTTGCAGATAGAATGTCAGAAGAAAAGATCTTAGAATCTCTGATACATCCCAGTGCTGAACTTTCCGCAGGTTTTGGAATTGCGATCTTGGAAACTACTGAAGGGGATTTTTCTGGATTGATTCTTAAAGAAAATGCTGAAAGCATCACTCTAAAAACATCAACAGAGGATAACAAAAAAATCTCAAAATCTACCATCACAAATAGAGAGAATATTCCTTCTAGCATGCCTGCCGTTGGTGATATACTTTCTGCCACAGAACTGAGGGATTTAATGGCATTCTTGAAAAACCTGAAGATTACAGATTAGTTGGAAAAAGATACTACTTATCAATTAGGTTTTATGTTGTCTATGGTTTTATAGAGTTTTCATTACTAGCAAACAGTTTTCATGTACAATTTTAAATTAGTAACATATTGTAAACAATTGTTAACCTCTAGGTCATTATTACATTCCCCATTTGCGCTTTCATGCTCAAATAAAATTGCAGACTTCATTGTTTCTAAATCTTGAATTTTTCTGTTAATTTCTTCTATTTTAATCGTAGCTGTATTACAGGATTTTGATAACAGTGAATTTTAAGAAGATATTCAACTATTTGAAGTAACTTTAACGTATATCAATAATTCGTCGGTTTCTACTAAGACAAAGTACAGGCTTGCAAGTTGGGAAATGATTTCATCGCTACCAATCAAAAGCTAAACAATGAGTACTAAAAATTTCAAAGTAGAATCTAAAACTCCATTTTCAGAAAGTTTAATTTGGCAACTCAACAGAGAATTCTATGAAGACCGTGGTCATGATGCTTGGAGTGAAGACATCGTTCCTCATCATTTAACGAGTAATTCTAAAGTTGGTAAAACGTATGCAGAGCTCATCTTTGCTTTTCTGAAAGATTTAAAGTTAAAGCAAAGTTCTGCAGAGCTTGTTTATATTTTAGAACTAGGTGCGGGTCACGGAAGACTTGCCTTTCATATTTTGAAACATTTAGAAATCCTTATAGGTTCTACAAATGTAAAGCTTCCAAAATATTGTTATGTACTAAGTGATGTCGTTGAAGACAATTTATCCTTCTTTCATAATCATCCTCAATTTCAAAATTACTATGAAGAAGGCATTTTAGACCTCGCCTATTTTGATGCAGTGGGAAGTAATGAACTCCATCTACGTTATGCAAACAAAACTATCTCTCCAAAAAGCCTAAAGCAACCAATTCTTGCAATAGCCAATTACTTTTTTGATTCCATTCCTAATGATTTATATTTTATAGCAGATAAATCTATTTCTACATGTTCTGTTTCTATTGACTCTAAGATTGATCCTGCTGGGATGACGGCAGAAAGTCTTCTCAAAAATATAAAAATGACCTACCATAAGGAGCAAATGGTTAAGTCTCAATACAAAGATCCCGTCCTGAATGAAATGCTAGAAGAATACAGGCATTCAGTTACTAACACTTTTTTATTCTTTCCAGCAAAATCAATTAAATGTTTAGACAACATCAAGTCACTTTCAAATGCAGGCCTTGTACTTTTAACAATGGATAAAGGATTTCATGAGCTGCGGAATATGAGTGACAAAAAAGAACCTGATATTATTATACATGGTAGCTTCTCACTTTGGGTGAACTATCATGCTTTAAGTACCTTTTGTAAAAACCAGGGTGGTACAACATTATTCCCTAGCTACTCAAATTTCCATTTAGAAATTGCTTGCTTGCTTTTTTTACCAGAAGGTGAGACCTATTTACAAACAGACGCTGCATATCAACAATTTGTAAACAATTTTGGACCTGATGATTTTAACAGCATTAAGAAAATTGCATACTTCAATGTATCTAGATTAAAACTGCAGGAACTCATCGCTCTTTTTAGGCTTAGTGCTTACGACTCTACAATCTTCATTAAACTATTACCTAGATTAAAACAGCTTGCAAAAGTTATGACAACAGAAGAACAGGAACGTCTACTGCAAACCATGCACAAGATTTGGGATATGTACTTCTACATAGACGAACCATTTGATTTAGCATATGAATTAGGCGGCATCTTCTTTGATCTAGGGCACTATAATGAAGCACTTGCATATTTTGAATACTCAGTTGAATTATTCGGGAATAAGGCAGACAACTATTATAACCGTGCATTATGCTATTATCAACTAAGGGAGGATAAACAATTTTACACCACTCTTGCTGAGGGCAAGAAAGTATTTCCTGACTTTAGTCTTTTTGAAAATTTGCATACGCTTAAGATGAATTGAAATAACCCCAATATGATAAGCAGGCAGGATTTCCATTCTATAGAGTTGCTTAATTTATTTACTTACAGTGTGTTCACATTGGTTTAACATATTCTACAAATAACTATAGTTTAGAATTGAATAGCTTGCCTCAAGGGAAGTAAATTCTTAAGCTTGTAAATAAAGGAACGCTTTTAAGTATAAATCCTTTTATTAAAGCTTAAACTTAATTAATCCAGAAGTCATATAGTTCTTGGGCTAGCTCTGATGCATAGGGTCCTTAAATGGTCTCAGCTTTACAATAGTTCTATACTAGAATCAGAATGCCAACAATTTCCATTTAAAAAAACTCGTTATTAACAGAAATAAAATATGATTAATAAAATCTATGTATTTATTTTTCTTCTTACTTGTGGAAATTTATCTTCTCAATCGCTTTTTGATTCTACAGATGTAATTTTTAGACTTGGAACGTCGTTGCCAATAACTCCTAGTCATGTGACTGATGGTTACAATTCTAATACTCTGTATTCAATGCACACAAGCATTGCTGTAGGAAGAAGAATTAAAAACAAATTGAGTGGCATGCTTGAACTGGGAATTTCTAAAAGTAAATTCAAGTTTTCCTCAGATGAAGTACAAATAAATAACAATGGATTCCCCGTTGTGTATACTTTTTATGAGGAAAAAATAGGACTAGCACGTCTACATCTAGGACTGCATCTAATTCAGCGCTTCTCAAATAGTAATGCGTTTTCAATTGGATTATCTGTAGAACAAAAACTATCACAGAGCAGAGAAAGAACCCAACCCAATTTTACAGAATATTCTGAATTTATTTATGCTGGTATTGATTTGAAAATGCCGTCATTAAGTTATGGACTTGAATTTAGGTATATGCAAAGGGTCTATAAGCAGCTTTTTATGGATGCTTCCCTGACTCTGAATAAACTTGAATTAAGACTTCCTCAAGAATATGTGGAAATAGATTATTTTCTTGTTCCTGGGCTAAGTCTTTTTTATAAGATATAGAGAATTAAAAATGTTTGTTTTCTGGTACGATTATAGTAAGATGCGTCTCTCAAGGGAAGCGCAGAAAATTGCATTCATACTTTTAGTTATACCACGTATTTCATTTTGAACTCTTATCAAAATTACATTTACTTCTAATCCCCTCTGGCATTGCATCAATATGAATTAAAAGAGATATAGTTTTTAAAAGAAGAGCATTTCGAGTCATAAAGATATATCCATTCAAGTTGTTATTTCCTTCTGAGTTTTTAAGTACAAAATACTCTTTGTTTTTTTTATCTATTGCTTTTCCAATAATATGCATGTTATGGTCATCAGTTGTAGATTTGTTATCAAATGTAGATTGTCTTAATTCTTGGCTTATAGTCTTCAGTTCTTCTTCTTGGCTCAGTTTTGCTATACCTATATCGAAATTAAATTCGGGCTCAGTAGCATCACCGTCCCATGCTAAACTAAAACCATTGTGTAATGCGTAGTCAATTACATGTTCAAAATCGCTAATTGGTAAATTTAAGTACTTATTCTTTTTCCAATTCGCCGGAATATTCAACTCAAACATCTCATAAAAGCTACTATCCGAATAGCTAGTAATTTCAATATATTCATCTGGATTTATACCAATGTATTCTTTCGCAAAAGATTGAGGAGAGTAAAGTTTGTTTTCATATACAAAAGTAGCAGGTGGATTTCCTAAGTAAGCTTTCAGAACTCCGTCAATTGATTTTTTCCAGCTATGTGGTTTAATTCTTCCATATCCAGATTTACCTATTGATTCAACCATTGCATGAAGTAAGTTGTCCATTTCCAAGTGATCATGTTGCCAATCCCCTTCAATAACACCTGAATATTCTGACTCTGGAATGGCTCCATATTTTTTGTATGCATCCATTACACTAAAAGTTAAATCTCCGGCGCCAAAATAGCTTTCTCCTTTATTTTCTATGAAATTTTCAGCTTTTGCCAAATAGGTTGGGTAAACATAATAAATTGGTGAAATAGAAATCGAATCTTTTCCTAATCTAAGTGCTTCTGTTTCAAGAAAGGATGTAGTTGCAAAGCTCCAGCAAGTTCCAGAAGATTGTTGATCTTTTAATGGAGTAGTTTTTATTTGGAGAATAATGTCAAATTTTTGAGCAGATAGATTAAAGATAAAGATCCAAAATAAACCTAATAAGATAGTTCTTTTCATAATAAATACAAAGGTGTTGATTTATACTTAAAGAGAATTAAATATTAGAAAGGTTGCATGGTTTGGATTTTTTTTTCTTTGAGTGATATCAAGCTCATATTTGATTAAGCAGTCATTGATTTCTTTCCTAAGTGTTCTGATAATATTTTCCATCTAAAATTCTCAAATATCAATACCGTTGTTCCTACTCCACTTCCAGATACTAATTTGTCGTTTACCCTCCCTGTCCAATTAAATTCAAAAACATACACTGCAAATGTTTCTCCCTTTTTTAACCAATTCACATTTTCTATTGCATATTTTTCGCTTTTAATTATTCTAAAGTTTTCCTCATATGCGGCTTGTATTTTACTTTTTCCAAGGTGAACAGTGCCATCAGAAAATGTAATACAAGCCGCAGTTGAAAATAGAGCTTCGATAATCGCCCAATCTTGCGATGCTAAGGCAGATTCATAATTTTGTATAAATGTCTCAGGATTCATTTCAATAACTTTAGATGTTTAAAATTTACTCAAATCTAATACTACTTTACAATTGTAATTTTAACAATGCATAACAACTTTTCATGTGTGATATCTGCATGAGATGCCTGGAGTGTGAACAGCGTAGCTGGGCAGACCCGAAGGGGCCGAGCGGAACCGCGAGCATATAAGGGAACGACCTGAGTGAGCGCAGCGAAGGAGGGGCATGCCCAAATGGGGCTAATGATCAAGTGCAAGTACAAATCCAAAGACTACATCAAGCATTAGGCATTTAGAGGAGAAATATCGGCTAATGTCATTGCTCCTCCATTTCGCTGTTAATGAGGATGGATAATTGTTGATGTTAAGAAAATAAATCAGAGAGTTAATTCCGAAAAACATATGGTATTAAACCATAATATGTTATTTTTGACCAATAAATGCGTCATGTTTTACGTATTAATATGGAGAACTACAATATCGGAACTGTATAACCCAATCTATTTATTAACATCTAAACATGTACAATGAGCAAAACAAGTAGTTCATTATTTAAATGGTTATGGGTACTTATCATCGTAGGCACTATCAGTGTCATATCCATTTTTGTATTGGTGTCCTTTACTAAGATGCCAGATACGGAAGAGTTAGAGAATCCCAAATATGAGCAGGCGTCCATTATTTATTCTAGAG
This sequence comes from uncultured Saprospiraceae bacterium, assembly GCA_937967615.1. Lineage (GTDB taxonomy): Bacteria > Bacteroidota > Bacteroidia > Chitinophagales > Saprospiraceae > CALCMJ01. Next base: position 2,698 of record CALCMJ010000126.1, on the reverse strand, counting down.
AGAAAGAAGAAATAGGAAGATGGTTTAGATATAACAGGGAGACAGTGGATCACTCAGAATTAAATATGCATTTGCAGGATGCTCTGATATGCACAGAAGATGTGCGATACTATGATCACTCAGGAGTGGATGTGCGTGGAACTGCAAGGGCATTTGCTTATCTAGGTAAACGCGGAGGAGCGAGTACAATCACACAACAATTAGCAAAACAGTTTTTTACGGATAAGCCCGGAAATAGCATAAAGCGTGTCTGGCAAAAGATGAAGGAGTGGGTAATCGCAATAGAATTTGAAAAGCGATATACCAAAGAAGAGATCATGGCTATGTATCTCAATAAAACTGATTTTGTAAATGACTCTCATGGCATAGCGGCTGCGGCCAACACGTATTTTGGGAAGGACCAAAGTGATCTGAATGTATCTGAAGCAGCTACGCTTGTGGGGATGCTCAAAGGACCTTCTAAATATAATCCAATACGTAATCCTGAGGCAGCACTCCAGCGAAGGAATGTGGTTTTGTCTCAGATGCATAAGTATGGGAAACTCAATGATGAAGACTTTGAAGCACTTTCTGCAGAGCCTATAGATAATTCCAAATATAAGCGGACAATGCATTATGATGGCGTGGCACCCTACTTCAGATCTTCACTGTCTAAGTATGTAAATCAAATACTAGAGGAAAAAAAGATTAAGAAAACGGATGGGACGAACTATAATATTTATAGAGATGGAATAAAAATTTATACTACGATAGATTTGAGAATGCAGAAGCATGCTGAAGCGGCAGCCAATGCGCATATGTCAAATCTTCAAAAGCGATATTTTACAGTTTGGGATGGACTAGACCCTTGGACGTACGATGCTACGGATGAACAAAAAGGAATTAGAAAAGAGGGGCTCAATCAAAATATACGTGACTCTGAACGTTATGCAAATCTACGCCAGAGATTGATGTCAAGTGTGTTTTCTCTTGTACTCAAAGAAACGCCTTCTGCAAAGTTGAGGGATATTGATATCATAAGAATGATAAAGCAGGATAGTGATAATGGCTACCTAGTGAAATTGAACAGACAAAAGACCATAAGTAAGGATCAGATTAAGGTGTATAAAAAGATAATGAATGGTTCTCATTTTGAAGAACTGAAACAAGCCTGGAATACACTCAAAAAGGCTACTCGAAAAGCATTTAGCACAAAGACGAATATGAAAATATTTGCCTACAACGATGCAGGTGAACGGTCAGCAAATATGACTCCATTAGATTCTATAAAATATCACAGGAAGCATATGCAGATGGGTTCAGTATCCATAGAGCCGGGAACTGGCTTTGTACGTACTTGGGTAGGTGGGATAGGAAACAAGTTTTTCAAATTTGATCATATAAATGCGAACAGGCAAGTAGGTTCTACCTTCAAACCTTTCGTCTATGGTACCGCTATTCAACAAGGTACTTCGCCATGTATGCGCATTACAGATACCCGTTATACGATACCTGCAAATGATCCCAATTTTGGATTGCTTAAAGCTTGGGCACCGGACAACTCTGGAGATTTTAGCAATGAGTCAGTTACTTTAATGGAAGGATTAAAACGATCATTAAATTCTGTTTCTGTAAAACTTATGATTGAATTAGGAACACCTGAGCCTGTACGAGAAATGGCCGAAATTATGGGTATTGAAAAAAATAAAATTCCTAAGTTCCCTTCTATCGCACTAGGTACTCCGGAATTGAATGTCATGGAATTAACGGCTGCATATGCAACGTTTGCAAATAATGGTGTCTATACAAAGCCTGTCTTTATTGAACGTATAGAAGATAAAGATGGAAAGGAACTGTACAGTGCCGTTCCTGAAAAACGTATTGCGATCAAGCCCAAATATAATCATGCGATGGTGGAGATGTTAAAATACGCGGCCAGTTTTGTGCATAATAGATTGCAGATAGAGTTTGGCGGAAAGACTGGAACGACGAATGATTATGTAGATGGATGGTTTATGGGGATAACACCTGAGCTCGTAACTGGAACCTGGGTGGGAGGAGAAGACAATTGGATTCGGTTTCTTTCATTGGCAGATGGTCAAGGTGGCGTCATGGCACGACCCTACTTCATTGATTTTATGCAACGCGTGGAAGCAGATGGTGATATTGATTTTGATTCTAATGCCACATTTGAGGTTCCAATGGGTGAACTTCTACATATGGACTGCGCTGAATATGATAAACTCAGACAAGCCAATCCTGCGACTAAGGTTAAGGTAGTTTCTAAGAAGAAAGGTGCGTTTGAAGAAGATGATGAAGAAGAGGGCGAAGAATTTGAGGATGAAGATGAAGAAGAAGGAGAGGAATGAATTATGAATTATGAAATTTGTTTCATTATAATCTGATATTTTAGATAAAAATGTATGCGCATTATACCGTGCTTTATTGTATTGCTTCTGTCATTTAATGTTCTGCTAAAGGCACAAACAGATAGTATTACTGTGTATTATTTTCTTGCCGAGGAGTGTGTTATCTGTCAACAGTATACACCAAAGATGAATGCATTATACTCCGCATATAATTCTGATAAAATATCATTTGTTGGTCTATTTCCTAATCGGTTTTCTAAGGAGGAGAGCATTGCTGCCTTTCAGGAAAAATATAAGATTCCTTTTTTGTTAAAGCGAGAATATTTCCAGACGAAGACTAAAATGCTGGG
>CALCMJ010000125.1 GCA_937967615.1 uncultured Saprospiraceae bacterium | reverse complement strand
TGCATTGCTTTTAACAGATCTATTAACAGCTTATTTACAGGTTTTAAAGCCCAAAAAGCCTTATATTTGCAATGTGAAACACGGCCTAGCCCTCATATTATGTATTCTGATGCTTAAAAATGCATTCGCATTTGCACCTATGCTATTGATGAATCTAAGCAGCCAAGATTGCTGTGCTATGGAGGAGAGTATTACCTGTGCTGACCAAGAACATGAGGGTAATGAAGAAGAAAAAGGGCATTGTACAGATGATTGCCATTGTGTATGTTGTCATATGTTTTACACCGTGACTAAACTAGAAACAAAATTACAATGTGCAATTTCAATTGTGCACACTGACTATAATTATTACAATTCTTACACACACAAATATACACATGGTGTTTGGCAGCCTCCGCGGCTTGTTTAATATGTTATAACCAAACTTCACAAAAAACATATTAAATAAATTTATAATATAAATAATGAAACAATTTATTGTGATTTGTGTGTTTGCATTTATGCAATGCACATTGATAGGACAAAAAACTGAAATTCACACAGCTGAGTTTGCAGTAGCTGGACTTTGCGGTATGTGTGATAGCAGAATAGAAGAAACTGCTAAAGAAGCAGGAGCAGTAGTCGCAGAATGGGATGGTGAAACTGGTGTGCTGTACGTGGAGTTTCCTGGCAAAGAAATTCCGTTAGAAGATATCCGTTACGCAATCGCTCAGGCTGGACATGATAATGGTGCTTTTGTTGCGCCTGATGTTGTGTACAATGAGCTACCGGGATGTTGCCAGTATAGACCTGAGGCTGAAGAGCATGAACATAGTGACCTAGAAGAAGGCGAACATGCGCATGAAGAAATTGCAGTGCATAATGGAAAGGCATCTTTTAAAGTCAAAGGACTTTGTGGAATGTGTCAGAGTCGTATAGAAGAAACAGCAAAGGAAGCTGGAGTAGATGCAGCTTCATGGGATGCTGATAGTGAATTACTAACAATAACATTTAACGAGGAGAATGTAAATCTGGCAGATATCCAAAAAGCCATTGCGGCGTCTGGACATGACAATGGAGAATTTACTGCTCCCATAGAAGTGTATAATGCTTTGCCAGGATGTTGCCAATACAGAATAGATGGCCAGGGTGCAGTAGATAATCATGAAGGACATGAGCATAATTATCAAATGCGTGGAGTTGTAGAAGGGATGAGTAGTGATGGAGAACGCATACCACTTATTGGCGCAACCTTGACTTGGGTTGAAGATGGACGAGGTGCGATTACGGATTTAGATGGGAATTTTGATCTGAATAGAACAGATGAAAATAATCTACTGATCATAAGTTACATAGGTTATCAAACAGATACGATTAATGTTGCATTACAAAAAGATCAAGACCTTGAAGTGACGCTGTCTGATGGGGTGTATTTAGATGCTGTGGAGGTTGTGTATAGAAAGAAAACATCAGCACTCTCATTCATTAATCCTTTAAATGTAGAAAGCATTGGGAAGGGGGAATTGAGGAAAGCGGCTTGTTGTAATCTTTCAGAAAGTTTTGAGACTAACCCTTCTATAGATGTATCATTTACAGATGCGGTTACAGGGACAAGACAAATTCAGATGCTTGGACTTTCTGGTCCTTATATGCAGATTACAAGAGAATTAATTCCAGATGTAAGAGCGACGGCTGCTATTTATGGCTTAGCCTATACACCAGGTCCATGGATTGAAAGTATCCAATTGAATAAAGGTGTGGGTTCTGTAGTAAATGGATTTGAAAGTATAACTGGACAGATTAACGTAGAAAACAAAAAGCCAGAAGAAGGAGAGCGACTGCACCTCAATGCATTTTTGAATGGTGGTGGAAGAGTGGAATTTAATGCAAATGCTAGAAAGGAACTCAGTAAAAAAATATCTACAGCATTACTTGTGCATGGGAAGAAAATAAGTCAAGCCCATGATCGTAATGATGATGGATTTACTGATATGCCTTTAGAAGATGATTTCATTTTGCTCAATAGATGGAAATGGTACGCTGATAATGGATGGGAAGGACAGATAGGGGCCAAAGCAAGTGTGTTTTCTCACAAAGGTGGAGTGTCTCAACACTTTGATGGAACGAGTGAAAATCATAATGAGCATTGGAGTTACCTGCAAAAGACAAATCGTTATGAACTCTGGTGGAAATCAGGGCTCGTATTTCCTGACAATCCTAATTCTAGTTTAGGCTTACAGCTGAGTGGTACCTACCATGACCAAGATGCTGAATTTGGTTTTAATGCATTTGATGTAAAGCAGAAATCTGCGTATGCAAATTTGATTTATCAAAGCATCATTGGTAATCCTAATCATCAGTATAAAACAGGCTTATCTTACCAATATGATAAGATAGAAGAAACGATTTACAATGGTTTCTACGAAAGAAATGAATCCGTTCCTGGTGCTTACTTTGAATATTCATTTACAAACGAAGGGAAGTTTGCATTACTTGGAGGAATAAGAGCAGATCATCATACAAATTATGGTTTGTTTGCTTCACCTCGTTTACATGCTAAATACAATTTTGCTGAACTTAGCATTCTTAAATTGACTGCAGGAAGAGGATTGCGAACTGCAGGTATATTTTCAGAAAATATAGGCATCTTTTCTACTGCAAGAAATATTATTGTGCATGGAGATGGAAGTGATTCGCCTTATGGATTGGATGCGGAAGTGGCGTGGAATTACGGAATTAACTTTATTCAAGCATTTATAGTAGATGAAAGAGAATTGACATTTAGTCTAGATCTTTATAGAACAGATTTTGAAAACCAAATTATCGTAGACTGGGACAAAAGTGCAAGGGAAGTGCATTTCTCAAATCTTGATGGAAAGTCATACGCAAATAGTTTTCAAATAAAAATGGATTACGAGGCATTTGCAAACTTTGATATAAGAATTGCATACCGCATGTTTGATGTGAAATCAGATTATGCTACGGGTTTATTATCTAAACCTTTATTGTCTAAGCATAGAGCATTTATTAATCTAGCTTATGAGGTAGAAGACAACTGGTTGGTGGATTTTACTTTGAATTGGCAGGGTGCAAAACGTCTTCCTTCGACAATGGAAAATCCAGTGGAATTTCAACGTGGAGAATACTCGCCAAGTTTTGTTATGGGCAATGCTCAGATTACAAAAGTCTTTGGAGATTTTGAATTCTACGTAGGCGGAGAAAATATATTTAACTATAGACAAGATGATGCGATTATCTCAAACGATGATCCGTTTGGTGAATATTTTGATGCATCTATTGTGTGGGCACCATTGTTTGGAATAAATTCGTACATAGGAATGCGATATACAATTGAATAATGTAAAATATTAGCAAGTTAAGATTGTAGAAAACAAAAAGAGAAGCCAAGTAGTATGCTTGGCTTCTCTTTTTGTTAAGAATCTATTCAAGATGTAATTTCACCCTTTTTTCACCCTAGCTATTTGTCCATCTCGCGAATCCTTGCATTACCTTTAGTTCATATTAGAGTGATATTATTCTTAGAGTAACTTTGAGCAACTTCCAATACGATTCATTCATCTTTAAGAATAATGCTAGTGCATGTACGTGCTAGATGGAGAGTGGCATGCCTTGATCTTTTACTAGGCATGCCTTTTATTCCATTATTCTCTTTCTGCTAAATCCCCAAATGTTTCCTGAACTGACTTTACTAGTCTGAGGAACTCACTTCTATAGCCTTCCTTATCCTTTCCTTTGCTGTTTTCTGCAAGAGTGATCACATTTTGAAGCGATGCTTCATTCCTGTAGTCGGATTTCCTCAAGATCATCCCAAACTCAGCAACTGCAATAGAAAAACGGATGTCTGCAGAGAGTTTGTTAACTTGTTTAGCAGAAGCTGACA
>CALCMJ010000124.1 GCA_937967615.1 uncultured Saprospiraceae bacterium | reverse complement strand
TTGATTATGGTGGATGATGAGGGTGATCTAGCTGCTGAGAAAAAGGAAGAGAGGGAACAAGCGGTAGAAAATCATAAGAAATGGATAGATGCTGCGAAGGCTTTAGGCTGTCACAGTATTCGTGTAAATCTATTTGGGGAGATGTATGATAAGGAGAAGTGGATAGCGTATGCTACAGAGGGATTGGGAGCATTATCTTCTATTGCCAAACCAAGTAATCTAAATGTCATCGTAGAGAATCATGGGTGGTTATCCTCTCATGCGCCTTCATTGGTCCAAGTGATGAAAAATATAAATATGGATAACTGCGGAACATTACCAGATTTTGGAAACTTCTGCATGAAACGGCCAGATGGTAAGAAGTGGGGGCCTGAATGTTCAGAAGAGTATGATAAATATAAAGGTGTAGATGAACTTATGCCTTATGCAAAGGCAGTAAGCGCCAAGTCATATGATTTTGGAACAGATGGTAAAGAAACTACAATAGATTTTGCCAAGATGCTTGCCATTGTTAAGAAGCACAATTATAAGGGATTTATAGGCACGGAGTATGAAGGAGAACGTCTGGGGTCTACGGATGGAATAGTAGCGACGCGCGCACTTCTTGAAACTTTAAATGTGTGAAAATTTAATTAGACGGAGCGCGAAATAAAGAACACAATTGCGCAGTGATTAATCTTCTTTTTGTTTACTGGACTCTTATTTAATAGAGCCTTTTAGCTAAGATAGATTCAAGGTCATTTCTTAGTTTGGTTGTAGTCTCAAAATGGATCGCATGCATACCTGCATTTTTAGCCCCTTCAACGTTTGCTAAGTTGTCATCTATGAAAATTGTTTCACTTCCACTAAGCGAGTAACGTTTCATCATAAGGTCATATATTTCTTTATCGGGTTTTTTCATGTGCTCTACACCTGAAACGACAGTGCCTTCAAACCATTCTAAGAACTTATATTTTTCTTGAGCGATAGGAAAGGTCTCTCTAGACCAATTTGTGAGTGCGTATATTCTATATTTTTTTGTGGCAATTAATTCCTTTAGATATTCAACCGTTTCAGGAATAGGCCCTCCTAGCATTTCTTCCCAACGGTCGTAAAACGCTCTTATCAGTTTTTCATACTCAGGAAACTCCTCAATCTTTGATTCAGTAGCTTCAAGTAAGGATCTACCAGCATCTTGTTGAATATTCCACTCTTTAGTACAGACGTTGTTGAAAAAGAATTCCCTTTGTTCTTGATCAGGAATTAATTCGTCAAAAACATATTTTGGATTCCAGTCTATTAGAACACCTCCTAAATCAAAAATTATATTTCTCAAATACATTGACTCTGCTTATTCTAATGGTAAAAAAAGATAAAAACCTAAAATTGATTCTAAATGAAGGAGGTGTTATTTATTTTATTTCAGTCTTCATCATCATAATGCAACCATAAAAAACCACTTAGGAGTGCGATAACTGCAAATGCTCCTGTCCAATTTAATATAGGATCTCCAAGTTTAAAGTGCGTATATAAAGCACCACACATGAGACCTATAAGACACATCGCTGCAAGTCTTCGCAAACGTGGAATAAATAGTCCTATAGCACCAGCGATTTCTAATACGCCAGCTACAGGAGCAAACCAAGATGGGAAACCTGATTTTATAAATACTGCAATGGCTTGTTCATTTCCGGTTAACTTCCCTATGCCTGCCATGACCATCCAAGCCCCTGCGAGCACGGCTAGTACTAGTGCAACTATGTTTTTCGTTTTGTCAGTCATGCGAGATTTTTGATAATGTCGTTGGGCCAAGATATGATTTAGTATGCAGTCTTGGGGCATCTCCAAAGGTAATTTTTGGAAGAAATTTAATTATAATACGTAGTTGTCTTCTGGGCAAATATTGAGCTAAACCCCATATTTTATTGACGTATTGTAGACTATTTTGCTTACAAGGAATAAATAGATCTATTCTAGCCTAGTTTTAGGAACATAGGGGAGTGGTCTGCTAGCTTTTTCTCCCTAGCTTCATGATCATAATAGCAATCATTTATAATGGGCATTAAGGAAGAATGGACATAGGAATGATCATACCTAAACCCATTGCCTTGATGGGAATACCAGGAAAATTCTTCAGCATCAGGATACAAATGGCGAAATGCATCTTTATACTCCATGCTTTCTAATTTTGCCAGCTGCTCCGTATACCAAAATGAATTTCCTTTTTGATCTATATAGTTTTTACCTGTGTTAAAGTCACCTGCAATTACCGCTGGTTTATCGTCAAGATTTTCATGGAAAAATTCAAATAGTTTATGTTTCTTTTTATGTGGTAGATAGACGCCATACACATCGAAGGCTTGAAATTCTCCCTTTACAATGCAATGAGAAAATTTTGGATCAATGTCCTGGAACAATACTGAATTGAATGCATGTTTACTCGCTAAGAGTACACCATTTAAATCCTTACTCGCAGGACTAACAGCCTGATGTATGTAGTCATTCTTAAAAAGCTGAGACCGTATCTGGGCTCCATTTGCATTGTTCTTAAATTCTGAAAGTATAATGATATTTGGATTCTTATTTACCAAATATGAGGCAATCTTAAGAGTCCTGCTTCCGCCGCCCTGTTGTATATTCCATGAAAGAATTTCTAACATACTTTAGACTGTCTATGCTCCTTTTTTCATTTGTTTTGCTGCATCTATACTTGCCTTTAAAGCTGACATAATATCAACGACAGGTTTTTCTACCTCATCTTCAATGCGTACAATTTCTTTTCCTTCTATTTTCGATTGGACAAGCTCCATAAGTGCTTCTCTGTATCTATCATCAAAATTTACTTTGTCAAATGTAGTTTCTAATGAAGCAACCAGTGTCTCTGCTAATTTTAACTGAGCTTCATCCACTTCTACTTCTACGATGTCTGGCACCTTATCCATGCTGCGCACCTCATTGGGGTATCTTAATTTGTACATGATAAGTGCATTGCCTTCTGCTGTCAGTAAGACAACATCCTCTTTGTCGCGTAAAATGATACGTCCAATTCCCGCCTTGCCTGTTTTCTTTAGAGTTTGACAAAAAAGGCTAAATGTTTTTGATGCCACCTCGCCATTGGGTCCTACATAATACACTGCTTCAAATCTGCTAGGGTGCACTTCAGAAATATCTACAAATGCCTCAATGTCAATGGCGCGTGTGCTTTTTAATTTTATCGCTTCTAATTCCGCTTTTTCAAAAACCACATACTGATCTGGTTCGTATTCATAGCCTTTTACAATATCTGCAAATGGTACAGTCGTGTTACATGTTTTACATACCTTATTATAACCAACCCTACCCTTATCTTCTTTATGCAGTTGCTTAAATGAAATATTATTTTTTTTTTCCACAGCATTAAAAATCTGGATCGGAATTGTGACCAACGAAAATCGTATATGGCCTTTCCACATGGATCGCATAGTTTCTTATTTTGTTTTTTTAATCAAATCATCCCTAAAACGCAAAAATACAGGTTCTCTGTATGTATTATTGTTTGTAAGGGAAGCATATTTTATTTCGCAATATAATACCGCATTTAACCATGTGGTATCTTTCTCCTCATCAATTTTGTCGTCTACTAGCTTAGGACCTTCTCCTACTTCAGCAAATCTTTCCAAGATTTCAATCATCTTCTTTTCATCAAATCCTCCACCCACCTTGCCCATGTAAGTGATTTTTCCCTCTTTATCCTCAACACCTAAATGGATAGCACCAAACAAATTGGATCTAGCCCCTTTCCCCTTGGTATATCCCAGTATAAGGCAGTCTGCAGTTTCTCTATATTTTACCTTCAGCCACGCTCTTGTCCTTGACCCAGGCGAGTAACGGGCATTTTTATCTTTGGCCATAACCCCTTCTAGGTTCATAGCCTTTGCCGCCTTATAAAGTGCTTTTCCATCTTCAATAGCCTCACTTACCCTATAGCTACCACTCCGTTTAATGCAAGCATTAAGCCAAGATGTGCGCTTGTGGAAGGGGAGTCCGGTGATATTCTTACCATCTAATTCTAAGCAGTCAAAAATATAGCACACAACTGGCAATGACCTTGCTTTTAAAGCAATGGAATCTTTCCCCTTAGTATGCATCCTGCTTATCACGTCACTGAACACGGGCCGACCTTCAGGATCCAAGACTACAATTTCTCCATCAAAAATTCCTGAGTGTACATCAAAGCAAAGTTTGGCGTCACAAAGTTCTGGAAAAGCAGATGTGATGTCTCTTCCACTACGTGATATAATCTTAATTGATTCTTCTTCAAGGTGTATCAGCGCACGTATACCATCCCACTTAATCTCATAGGCAAACTGTGGTCCTGTGGGTAGATCTTTGGACATGTCTGCCAGCATAGGCATGGGTTTCTGATCCAGGAGTAGGTCAGTCGCTTCTGATTTACGCTCTATCAACCATTGATTATCTCTAGTTCTAAAAATCAAATAATCAATCTTAGAATTTTTCTGATGTAAGCTGAATGCAATTTTATCTTTTGTTAATTCCGTTGTTGAATATTTTCCAGACTCATAGATCCACATTTTACCAGCGCCATATTCGCCCTTAGGAATGACACCTTCAAAGTTTAAATACTTGAGCGGATGGGGTTCCGTTTCTATCGCCATACGTTTTACGCCCTTTCTGATAGGAAGACCTTTAGGAATTGCCCATGACTGAAGCACACCATCAATTTCTAAGCGCAGGTCATAATGTAAATTGCTTGCGTCGTGCAATTGGATAACGTACCTGTCATTTGTAATTTTATCAGCAGTGAGTCCAGGCTCAGGCGTGTTATTAAAATTTCTTTTTTCAATGTAGCTTGACAATTTCTTTTCTACCTCAGGATCTACTTGAATTTCAGAATTATTGTCATGCAGTTTGGCTGCTGATTTGGAATAGTCAGCCCATGCGGCTTTTGATTCTTCAAAATAGTCTCTATAGTTTCTTAGCGTAAAATGCTGCGAGTGATTTATCTCTTCTAGCGTTTCCCAAGAAAGCGGCATTGAGATGGGCGCATTTGGTTTTCCTCTTAGACTGTAGGGAGCAACTGTAGTTTGCGCCATATGATTCCTGTAAATATCAATGAGCGTTTTCCCCTGACGCTTTTCCTTTTGAATATTAAGAGTACAAGTCGCTTTATTTTCGTTGACATATCGCTGTGCTAATTCTTTAACACTATCCACCATTTCTTCATGCGTATATATTGTTTCAATAGGGACTAATACATGTAATCCCTTCCCACCAGATGTTTTTATGAAGGGAGTATAATCATGCTTTTCTAAAAAATCACGTAAAGAAAAGGCAATCTCTTTTACATGTTCAAAGCCCTGACCTTCGGGAGGATCTAGATCAAATATAAAATGATCAGGATGCTCCATATTGTCCACCACCATTTGCATAGGATGAATTTCCAAAGCGGCAAGATTTGCCAGCCATATAACCGTGGCTTTAGATTTAGCGACAAGATAGTTTATAGGCTCTTTCGTATGTGCAATTTTTACAGAGTCTATCCACTCTGGAGTCCATTTTGGTTTTTCCTTTGCATAGAATTTTTGCTTATCTATTCCGTCCGGATAGCGTATCAGAGTAAGCGGCCTATCCTTAATATGAAAAAGAAACTCTTCAGCAACTTCCATATAATATTGCACAACTTCTGCCTTTAGTATTTTGGCCTCAGGAAATAGGACCTTATCTAGATTGCTGAGTTTAATCTTTCTTCCATCAACTTCTGTGTGTATGTATTTAGAAGGCATGAGGCAAGATAGTGTAAATCTTGGATTAAGAAAATTTGGGCATCTCTCTACTGCGCTTCGCTTAGTAGAGCCGCGCCATCCAGGACTCCGCGTTCGCTTTGGTGCTGCGCACGCTGTCTTGCGACAGCTCCTTACTACCGCTGATGCGGACGGGATTTCTTTGAACTAAACGTCTCGCTAAAATTCTTATGAAAGTCTATATTTTTAAGTCAATTCAACTTTAGCAGCACAATACGAGATATTAGAAATGCAGAAAGCGAATTGCCAAATTTGGATAAGTTTGGTTTGAGTAAAGAGCATAAAAAAAGCGAGAAATGAATTCCTCGCTGGTAATGCTTAATACAACCCATTCAAGGAGTCAACCTTTTCAAAGCCGTAATAATAAGGGTGTAGTTAATTAAGTATCCAGGCCAATTTGCTTGACCGATGTTTCTTTGACGGTGATAATTAACACAAGTCACTAGGTATTAGCAGTGAAAACTGTTAAATAATATACTTATGAGTCCAAAATAGACTTGAGACATGAAAGAACTGAATGTAGGAAGTAAATTTTGAATTAAGTCTAGCTACTGCTTGGAGTTACCAGTTTATGTTCCATTGCAATACGAACTAATCCAGCACTGTTTCTTGCGTTTAGCTTTGATAAGAGATTACTTCTATGGGATTCTACAGTTTTAAGACTTATAAATAGCTGGTTTGCTATTTCTTGTGTTGTAAATTCTTTGACGATAAGCTCCAGTACTTCTTTTTCTCTTCTACTTATTTTAGGAATGTTGAGGTTTTTCTTAATTCCAGAAGATCTTCTGGAATTCATTAAACCCTTCATAATGGTCTGTGTAACATCCTTACTAAAGTAAGAATGTCCTTCTATAACTTGTTTAATCGCTCGTATTAACTCTTCTCTTCCCGTATTCTTAAGAATATACCCACTAGCTCCATTGTTTAATATCTCCGTAACATAGCTTTCTTCATTAAACATAGAGATAGCTATTACCTTCGTCTCTTTGTTTTTTGCAATTACAGCTTTACATACCTCAATACCATTCATACCTGGTAGGTTAACGTCTAATAAGAGGATATCAACTGGATCTTTTTCTAAGAACTTAAGCACAGAGGGCCCATCATAGCATCTTCCTACTACTTCGAGGTCAGGTTCTCCTGAAAGGATAGAATCAATTCCATCTACGAACATGGCGTGATCATCTGCTATGAGAATTTTTATCATCTGGATGGCTGTGGTTGTGGGCAAGGTAAGGCGGTTTTATTAATTAATTATACAGAACACTAAGATATATTCATTCTAGCCCGTATCCGTAGGGGATTACCCTGAATCCAAAAATCGGTGTTTACAATGACGAAAACCACAAGAAAATAGCTCAAATTTGAACTATAAGTTGTTAAAGCTTAATAAAGATGAAAGCTGATAAATTGACATCTATAGTTTTAGAAAACGATAAAAATATTTGGTTGTTCGTTTTAATTGTCGTTAGTCTTTGTCTTTGACAAGGACTCATTGTGAATGACACCTGCGTGTGTCTAGAATCTGCCGCTTAGCTAACACTTCGCTAAGGTTCTTAAATGTTAGAGTTGGGGAGGGTTTTCAGGATTGAATAATTGTATTGCACTTTTTCTATGTAAACCCAAAATTCCAATATTCGTTATTATGGAAACACTTTCCTTCTCTCACATTCTCAATTAAAGCGCAACCTTTAAAGATAAATACTCATTGGGATTGACTATTGCTAAAAGAAAACCTTCATAACGATGAAGGTTTTCTTTATTTTTAGGAGTCATTATTTTTACCAACTATATGTTTAAGCTTTTTTTTATACTATTCTTTTACACCCCTATCGATACCACCTCCATTGTATTAGACAGCGCATATAGTGAGAATTCACTCAATAAGATTTTACAAAAAGCAAGAAAGGAAAGAGACCATTATGCACTCGCCAATGTCTATTTCAAATTAGGTGAATATGAGGAAAACATACTCAATAACCCAGACCGCGCTTTCGAATACTATACTCGCTCTGTAGATTACTACAAAATAATCAAAGATACCATGCAGCTCAACGCCGTAAAAGAACGGATAGCAATCCAACACGTAAAAGCTGGATTGTACGATGAAGCGCTCGATGAATATGACGAACTCATTGAATACTATCGAGATAGAAAAGATATCTATATGCAGACTAAGCTTATAGGCGCGGTGAGTGATATTTATAGAGAAAAGGGAGACACAGAGAACAAACTCAAATACATAGGCTATGCAAAACGCCTCAATCGTACTCTTAAAGACACCACGTTTATGATAGAGAATATGCATAGGACACTCAAGAATTATAAATTATTGAATGAGCTTGATACAGCGCTTTCTATTGCAAATAGGTCTCTCTCTGTTAGCTTAATTGCAAATAAGCCGGACTTTATAAGTAAGAGTCTGTTCTTTATAGGGGAATTGTATTTTGACATGAGAAATTATAGCAATGCAGATAAACATTTGCAAAGAAGTCTTGAGTTTGAAAGCAAACGTCCCTATAACGAAGACAAGTTGAACACATACGGATTGCTTTCTGATACGTATGATAAATTAGGCGATTATAAAAAAGCATACCTGTTTTCCAGAAGATATGAAGGTCTGAAAGACTCTATTATGAATCATGAAAGAGTTATTGAGCAAAGTAAAATTGTAATACTTTACCAAACCGAGGCAAAAGAAAGAGAAATTCAAAGTCTGGAAAAGGAAAATCTGGCGGCATTAGAGCGAACACAAGCTCAGAAAAGAACAGTAACTCTTCTCACCATAGGACTAGGATTACTCAGTCTAGCAATCTATTACATAATTAGTTTTTATAACCAAAGAATTAAGGCTTCGAGAATTATTAACCAGCAAAAAGATCAAATCAGTGATCAGAAAATTAGAGAGCTGGAAGATAATCTCAAGATAAGTAGTATGCAGAGTATGATTGAAGGGCAAGAGGTAGAAAGAGAGCGCATAGCAAAAGACCTACATGATAGTTTAGGTGGTCTTCTATCTACTATTAAATTGCAATTTGATAATGTACAATCCAAGGTAAAAACCATTGGTAAGGTAAAAGAATACGTGACGGCTAATAAACTTATTGACGCAGCAGTTGAGGAAGTAAGAACAATCTCTAGGAACCTCCAGCCAGGAGCAATGAAGGATCTCGGTCTTATTGCATCATTAAAAGATTTATTTAATAGAGTGGATGGCAAGAATTATCCAGTAGTGACATTTCAATATTTTGATTTTCCAGAGAAGATTGACAATATGAAAGCACTCTCTATCTATCGTATAATTCAAGAACTCCTTAATAACGCTATAAAGCACTCTAAAGCAAAAGAAATACTTGTGCAATTAAGTAAACAAGAAGAAGAGCTCGTCATATTATTTGAAGATGATGGTGTAGGCTTTGATCCAGAAAATTTGACGCGGCAAGGGATGGGCTTAGAAAACATCCAAAGTCGTGTAAACTATCTGAAAGGAAACTTGCATATAGATTCTCAGATGGGAAAAGGGACTACCTTCCTAATTCATATTGACAATAGTAAAAGCTAGAATTATATCCATTAGCCTTAGAGCTCATGTTACTAGGATAAACATTTCCACAATAATTATATTAATTTGTGGCTCTAATCTAAACTCTTGGAAGCAGCCCTTTCTTTAAACATTCCTAGTCCTTTTCAAACCGTCAAACATCCTTTGTACACAGAGAAGAATGTACAAGTGATGATAAAACGTGATGACCTCATCCATCCTGAAATATCTGGTAATAAATGGAGAAAATTAAAGTATAACATAATCAAAGCAAAAGAAGAGAAAAAAGGATTGATCACATTTGGAGGAGCATTTTCAAATCATATCTATGCAACTGCATTTGCGGCAAAACACTTTTGCATAGATTCAATAGGTATTATTAGAGGAGACTATGTTGATATTAACAATCCTACCTTATCTGCGGCAACTCAGGCAGGGATGGAATTGCAACTTGTACCCCTTGCCGTTTATAAACAAAAGGAAGAAGAGAGTTACCTCAAGACGCTTAGAGATAAATACCCCGACTTTCATATCATTCCAGAAGGAGGAAACAATGAATGGGCACTTAGGGGCATCAGAGAATTAGGAGACGAAATTTCAGAAGAACAACTTAGTCCAGATTTGATAGCTGTGTCCGCTGGAACTGCAACAACAGCACTGGGCTTATTGTCTTCTATTCCGTCAACATCTAAACTATTGTGCTTTAGCAGTTTAAAGGGTGATTTTCTAAAAGAAAAATTTGCGTCTGAAGTCAATAAGAATTGGGAACTGAATTCAGAATTTCATTTTGGAGGATACGGGAAAGTGAATAGTGAACTCGTGATGTTTATGAATGCATACAAAAATGAAACAGGAATACCCTTGGACCCCATATACACAGCTAAGATGCTTTATGGTCTCCACAGTCTTCTTAAACGAGGAGAGATTGCGGGTGGTTCAAACATTGTTATCATCCACACGGGTGGTTTGCAGGGGATCTTAGGACATAACGCAAGGTACAGGACTAAGGAAGATATGCAGCTTGTGTAAAATAAAAATGGTTTAACTCTATTCAAGTTAAACCATTTCGTTTATTTAAATCAAACTGTATTATCTATTCTTAAGAGCTTCCATATGATTCATTAACTCTTGCTCATTGAAGATGTATACTTCTCTTGGTTTACTTCCTTGCGCAGGACCTACAATATGTAATGCCTCCATTTGGTCCATTATCCTTCCAGCTCTGTTATATCCTAATTGACATTTCCTCTGAATCATAGATGTTGATCCTGACTGATTCACCACCACAAGTCTTGCAGCGTCCATGAAGTTTTCGTCAAGGTCAGAGAGTTTGATACTTGTACCACCTGATCCTAATTCTTCTTCACCTTTGACCTCTGGTAAATAGAATGGTTCTGGGAAGCCTTGCTGTTCAGCAATTTTATCAATTACAGCTTCTACTTCAGGTGTGTCTACAAAAGCACATTGTAATCGTACAATATTACTTCCAACGGAAAGCAACATGTCCCCTCTACCTATTAGCTGATCAGCACCACCTGCATCAAGTATTGTTCTTGAATCTATTTTTGAAGTTACTTTATACGCTATTCTCGCTGGGAAATTTGCTTTAATGGTTCCCGTAATAATATTTACTGACGGTCTTTGCGTTGCTACAATTAAATGTATTCCTACTGCTCTCGCCAGCTGTGCTAATCTTGCTACTGGTAACTCTACTTCTTTTCCAGCAGTCATAATCAAATCAGCAAACTCATCAATCACAAGAACAATAAACGGCATGAACTTATGTCCATTGTTTGGATTAAGATTTCTTGCGACAAATTTTTGATTGTATTCTTTAATATTTCTTGCTCTTGCTTTTTTCAACAAGTCATATCTTTCATCCATTTCTATACAAAGCGAATTAATTGTATTGATCGCTTTTGATGTATCTGTTATTATAGGTTCGTCCTGATCTGGTAGAAACGCTAGAAAATGTTTGTTTAGACTCGCGTATGGGAAGAGCTCTACTTTCTTTGGATCTATGAGCACTAATTTTACCTGTGAAGGATGCTTTTTATAAAGCAGTGACATTAAAATTGTGTTGATACCTACAGATTTCCCTTGTCCAGTAGCACCCGCTATCAACAAGTGAGGCATTTTTGCTAAATCTGCCACGAAGACTTCGTTGGATATCGTTTTTCCTAAAGCTATAGGCAGGTCCATTTTAGCATTTTTAAACTTATCGCTTTTTATAACTTCATGAAAAGAAACAATCTGCTTCTTTTTATTAGGGACTTCAATTCCTATTGTTCCTTTTCCAGGGATAGGAGCAATAATACGTATACCCAAAGCAGAAAGACTTAAAGCGATATCGTCTTCAAGATTCTTGATTTTGGAAATCTTAACACCTGGGGCTGGAACAATTTCATAGAGTGTAACCGTAGGACCTATCGTAGCTCTAATTTTTGTTATCTCAATCTTATAATTTAAAAGGGTAGCAATAATTTGATCTTTATTTGCTTCAAGTTCTTCTCTATCTACTTCAAATTTTTGGTCCTCATATGTTTCTAAAAGATCTAAGCTTGGAAATTTGTATTTAGATAGATTTAATTTAGGATCAAAGGGTTCAAGGTTTGTTTTGTTTTCTTCTTGAATACTCAATGGATTAATAGGTTCTGCCGCTGGTGTGGCTGTGATATCTTCAAGAGCCAATTTGCTAGTTCCACTTGTCTGAATATTCATTGATGGTTTTGGAGTCGTGTTTAATGGCATAGCGACTACATCCTCTGTTCTGTCAATTTGAGGTTTAGGAGGAACAGTAGGTTTCACTGGATTGCTTACAGGAGGGCTTGGTCTTTCAGTATCTGTTCGTGATTCTGGAGCAGGCGCTTGTTCTTCTGCTTTTTTACGAGAAAAGATATTGGGTAAGTTGAGATCTAAACCCTTTCCTATGAGAGATCCACCCTTTTTATCGGTTTTTGGGACGGCCTCTTTAAATTTATTTTCTTCTGCTTGGGTTCTGGGTCTTAGTCCAGTTGTTGACTTTTCTTCAGATGTATTCCCAGACTGCCATTGGAATCTACTCAGGTCAGGTGCCATATTATCAATGAAGGCAGGTCTTGGGATATTTAAATTTGGGTTGACTATCCATAAGAAGATACTCACCATGATAAAGAATATCAGTAAGATCAGACCTATGCGTCCTATTAAACTAGTAAGCCACATGTTCGTGCTTTCGCCAAAGGCACCGCCCCAACTAAAAGAAGAATTATGCATGAAAAATTCTAAAATCACAGACATAAGAGCAATGCTTAAAAACACATGTTTAGCAAAGTGGAAAAAATGCTGAACTGGATTTTTTTGAATAAGATCGTAAGAAGCTCTGAATAGAATCAATATGAATCCAAAAGAAGGTAAACCAAAGCCCCAATAAAAAAAGGCGTTAGATATGATAGCACCTAGTTTTCCTAGCCAATTATGAACGGATATCTCATTTTCTACTAGCAAGGAAGTAGAGAATTGCAAAACCTTATCTTGATCTGTTTTCCAGGTAAAGAAGTAGGAAATGAATGCAATTGCAAGATAAACTGCAAACAGTAAGCTTAAGATGGAAAGAATTTTGGGAATTCTCTCATCGTTAAGCTTCATACTGAAGCCTTGCTTCTTTTTAGAAGTCTTCTTCGTTTTCTTAGTAGCCATAATCGGTTTTCTCTTAGATTTCACTAATGCTTAGAAGACAAATGTATAAAAACAAATTACATATTAAAACTTTTCATCAAGTTTTTTTCATTGATTTATAGCGTTTTATGTATTATAAAAATATATAATATGAATTTTTTAATAAAATGCCAAATCATTGAATTAATAGAATGCATTAATTAATTTCGCACCTATCATAAAACCTGAGACATGAAATCCAATATAATAATAGCCGGAAGTGGCGGTATAGGCAGAGCAGTAGGACTTATTCTTGCTGAAAAAGAAGCATTTGACTGTAATATTTACTTTGGAGATAGATACCTTGAAGCATCTAACTCTTCAGTTCAGTTTGTACATGAAGGATGTGAGAGGAATGACATTTGCCATGCTTTTCTACTCCCTGAAGATGGGGTATCTGATGAGATGACCCAGATCTTACAAAAAGGAGATATCATCCTAGACTGTCTCCCTGGGAGCCAAGCGCCCAGGATTGCCCAGCTTGCAAAAGACTACAATCTACACTATGCGAATCTCACTGAGTATGTCAATGAGACAAATGAGGTAACGGAGATAGCCAAAACTGCTAATACAGGATTTATTTTGCAAACAGGTCTTGCACCTGGTTTTATCAATGTACTAGCAATGAAATTATTCAATAATTTCTGCAAGGAATTCCAAGTAGACAGGGTCAAAAAAATCAAAATGAAAGTGGGTGCGCTTTCTGAGCATGCGATAGCGCCATATTTTTATGCATTCACGTGGAGTCCTATTGGAGTTTCTACAGAGTACATCAAAGATGCGATAGTAGTAAGAGATTATGAAAAGACTCTAGTACCATCCTTATCAGAAACTAGGGGGATAATTATTGATGGAGATCATTACGAAGAGAATTTTACTTCTGGTGGCGCAGCTGATTTGCCAGATGCACTTGCAGGCAGAGTCAAAGAATTAGATTATAAGACTTTACGATATCCAGGCCATTACAAATGGGTAAAGGACATATTAGAGGAGGTGCCAGACGGAACAGAAAAAATTCAATATTTGGAAGAAACCATGTTGAGGAGAATTCCAACCGTTGAAGATGATGTTGTGGTTATATATGCTAACGTGATAGGGAAAGATCATAAAGGGATACTAAGATCAAAAGAGAAATCATATAAAATCTACCCAACCAAAGTAGGAACAAAGAAACTAAGAGCAATACAAACTACAACAGCTGCTCCTCTATGTGAATCTGCAAGAATGTTATTGTCAGGTAAATATACTGGTCCAGTTTTCCAAAGTAAGATAGATCCAGATGAATTTATCAACGGGCCTTTTGTAAAAAGTGTTTACGGAGAATTTTAATTAGAGAGTAAGAACATATCTAAGGACGTTCTTCGCGGCTGATTTCATGGCATAGAATTTCAAGTATGTAATTAGTAATTACATGGGAAACCATTAATAGTCCGGCAAAAAGGACTATTCCAATTCCTGCGCCACAGATAAGTTGCATCTTAGTTGCTGCACCCCACAGACTGAGTACCATACCAATGACAAAGAACAAAGTCATCAAATCAAAATACTTTAACTTCCTGATGTAGTCTGACTTGATGTTTTCAATAATTGTAGAAACGTTTGTGCGTTCAAACTCTTCTTGGAGTCCCTGATGGAAGAGGTATTCTTTTGCGATTCCAAAAAGCATGAGTGGAAAGATACTGAGACATACTCCTCTGAAAATGGGTGTTTTCAAATACCAGAACCCTAGGGCTGTTATGATTCCTATTACTGCAAATACAATAAGTTCTATCCTAAAAAGCTTATTTAGTTTTGTAATACTATTTTCTATACTTGATTCCACTCGTTTATTTCTTGTTGGCAAGGTATTAAGAAAATCTCATTTTTCATTAGTTGTTGTAGAATGACCTTAAATTTAGGTGCGGACTGGAAGATTATATATTACTTCCTATGCGATAGGATATGAATTCATCTCATTGTCTTGTTTGTCAATAGGTATGCGTGAGTTGCCTGGAATGGATGACGTAGTCATAGTCCTTTAGGACCGACTGAATAAGGAGCGTGTAAGGGAACGACCCATAATGAAG
>CALCMJ010000123.1 GCA_937967615.1 uncultured Saprospiraceae bacterium | reverse complement strand
AATAGAAGAAATCCTCTTGATAATACACTCAGATTTTCTTTAATCTTTGATTTCTCTCAAGGAAATATTTTCCAAGGTGATGCAATAGAAGAATAAGAATTGAGTTTTAAAAAATAAAAAAAGCGTCCCAAAACTGGGACGCTTTTTTTTTGGTATATAATAAGCCGGATCCTGTTAGAAATTGAAAAATCAATTCCTCTCTATCATTTATCTAATCTGCCTACCCCTTTTGGCATACTAAGTATTCTGGCGAGAAACCATTTTCCTAAAAGGAACCAAAATATACATGACATTTCAACTCGCAGGGTTTATCCCATAATATTGTTGCCAATACAATGCGTGAGCTCTTACCTCACGTTTTCATCCTTACCAATCTATGTTTTCACACAGAAGGCGGTTTAGTTTCTGTGACACTTTCCATTTCCTATCCTAAGATAAGACTCCAACTGTTAGTTGGTGCAATTCTCTACGTTGTCCGGACTTTCCTCCTTTTACTTCAAAAAGGCGATAGAGTATATACTTAGTACAAATATACTAGAGATTTTGTGTAATGATTTGAAGAATAGTCTAGAAAAATAAGAATAGTGATTAGAATTTAAATCATTGAACACATATTAAAACCTTTTATAATATGTAAATTGTTAATTTAGTAGTCAAATGAAAAAAGCAAACGCATATTTACTCTTGGCAATATTTTGCCTAATAGCCTTTGCTACTATTGCATACATTGCTAAAACTGACCCTTTTCATAGTTCTGAGAATATCCAAATTGATATAAATAGACATATCGATTATAAGATTAGACAAATCACAAGTATCTATGATCAATTACAAGCAAAGAATAATGATCAGATCGCAAATGAAATCTCTAGAATTGAAAATAATCCTATTAAGATATTTGTCTATGGCCAGGATGAGACGCTTAAAGTCTGGTCTGATGATGTGTTACCAAATAAGCATCAAGAAAAATGGTGGGTAGAAAGTGAAAACTCAAGGATTTGTTTTCAAACAAAAAAGAATGGTTCAAGTATTATTGGTTGCGAAGACATAAAGCCAAATGGTTTGGATAATCGAAATTCTGACTTAGATGCCATTCACTTTATGAAACAATCCAATACATGGGTGGAGTTTATAAAATTTATATTCTTCTTTAGCTGCTTTTTCTTTAGTTTTCTTTTCATCAAAACTGTCTTACTTAAAAAGGAAGGTAAGTTTTCCTTTTTTGTGATTTCGTCATTGCTATTATGTGCTAGTTTTATTTATTCTTCAGATAAGATTTTTAATTCTTTAGGAATTTTTAATAGCTCAAATTACAATAGTGGTTTTCTAATTTCACCTGGTAGCTTTCTTTTTGGTTCATTATTCATTTTATTCTTAAGCATCAATTATAGTGCTCAAACAAAGAGCTTGGCAATTCCGAAATATATCCAATTCTACTTTATTCTGCCGAGTTTTCTATTTGTACTTTTCTTAAAAGGTTTAGAGCATCTATTCCAAAACGACTCAAGCATTCAATTTGAATATATAAATTTTGAAACGTTCTCATTATGGGGCTACAGTTTAGCAGCAATTGTTTTTTTGTATTCAATCCATCTACTATTCCAAACATTTATATCTCATCTTGACAAAAGCAAGGTGAATAACAGATATTATATCTTGGCGTGTATCCTATTATCTTACCTAGCCTTTCACTTTCTATTTAATCTATCATTGCCTTGGTATGTTTTGGTTTTATATCTTATTTGTTACTACTTTTCATTAGAACTAAACAGCGAAAGCTTAAGCTCAAAACTTATTTGGTCAATCTGGTTTTTAATACTTAATGCTGGACTTTTGTCTTCTGTTTTGTATTACTATACAATCAAAAAAGATATAATTCAAACTCAGGCTCAATTGAGTAGCTTATACACAATAAAGGATCAGGAAGAGGTCAAATCATTAGTCGCATTAAAATCTGAAATAGTAAATTCTTCTGCTATAAATAGTATTCACTCAAATGAAGGAGATGAGAAATTTTCAAAGGAAGATCTAATTAGCTACCTGAATAGTTCTGTGATCCAAAGTAATACTATTCTTGTTGAAGACATTTTTATTTATAGCCCAGAAGGAGAAAGTAGAATAATAAATGAAGGTAGGTTGAAAAGTAAAATCCTAAGTGATTATTTTCAAAAATTGACACCAGATGGTACAATCCTATACAACCCCATTTCAAACAGACTAGTTTTTGATTTTACACAAAGCGTAAATGAAGTACTTGTCTGTCTAAAAGAAAGAACTTCAAAAAATTTGAAGAATGAAATCACCTATGGTTTATTTAAAAATAAGAATCCTATAGATGGTGACATTAAAACTTTGCCTGAAATAGATATTTCTTCTTTTACAAAAGACTCTATAATAAACAAAGATGCCGTTTCGCATATATTTCACAAAGTGGACAACAGCAACATTCTGTACTCTAGGAAAATGTATTCTAATCTTCTAAAACCTATTTCTCTCTTTTCTTTCATCTTTTGTTTATCAGGACTTTTTGTTTTTCTGATTAGTGTCTTGAGTTTAAAGTTTGACCTTTTTAAGTCTCCATTTTTAAATATTGCTAGTTTTGGCTCTCTGAGTACAAAGATTCAGATGGTGATTATTTTCTTAATCTTAATATCTTTTTTAGCCATAGCTGTAGTCACAAGTTTGTATTTCAATCAGATCCTAAGAAACAATCAGGAAAAAAGTATTTCTGCAAAAGTCATTACCATAAATAATAGTTTGCAGAATCGTTTAGCAAGTATTACTGATCAACAGTCAGCACATAATTTAATAGAAAATGATCTTCCAAATTTATCAGATGTTAATAACGTAACTGCATATTTCTATTCGAAAGATGGCTTGAGTACAAATGATACTGATAGTGAGATTGTATATCCATTTTACCCATACTACCAACACAAAGCATATGGAAAAAAAGAAAGCTATACAATACAAAGCAATAATATAGTTAGTGCATATTTCCCATTAACACATCCCGTGCTAGGAAATATAGGTTATATATCGTTGGATGATAAAAATTATTCTAAGGACTCTGTTAAATCTAGTATTTCAGAATTTTTAAGTTCTATGTTGAACTTGTATGTATTTCTATTCTTTATAGCTGGGGCGTTGGCTATAGGCATATCGAAATCAATAACCCGCCCCCTCACTGCATTACAACTAAGGCTAAAGTCAATAAAATTTGGATCAAAAAATGAAATTATTGAATGGGAAGCCAATGATGAAATTGGAGATCTTATAAGTAGTTACAATGACATGCTCGTAAAACTTGAACAGAACATTGAGCTGCTTGCAAAGACAGAAAGAGATACTGCCTGGAGAGAGATGGCTAAACAAGTTGCCCATGAAATTAAAAATCCTCTCACTCCAATGAAGCTCAGTATTCAATATTTAAAGAGGGCTATTCAATCTGATCCTCAGAATAGTGAAAAACTAGTTGATAAGATTTCAACGACTCTTATAGAGCAAATAGACAACCTAGCAGAAATCGCTAATGCGTTCTCCAATTTTGCTACACTTCCTCAGGCAAATAACGATAAGATAAACTTGAATGAAGTTGTGGAAGTGGTTCATGATCTTTTTAGGAAAAGAGATGATATGGATATTAAGCTCTTTGAGCCGCTAAATGCCATAGAGGTATTTGCGGACAAAAATCATATGATTCGGATACTAAACAATCTTGTTAAGAATGCTATTCAATCCATCCCAGAGGAACGCAAGGGAATTATTTCCATAAGTTTATATAAGGAAAAAGATAAAGCAGTCATCAAGGTTGAAGATAATGGAAAGGGGATTCCCAAAGAGTTGCAAGAAAAAGTGTTCACCCCTTATTTTACAACAAAGACTTCTGGAACTGGGCTTGGCTTAGCAATTTCTGCTAATATGTTAAATGCCTTTGATGGCCACATGTATTTTGAGACAAAAGAAGGGAAAGGCACCTCCTTCTTTATTGAGATTCCACTAATGCGAGAGACTTACAAATATCATGAAGGAGAAAAATTGATCTTAGATTAGCATAAAAATCGTTCAG
The DNA here is from genome assembly GCA_937967615.1 of uncultured Saprospiraceae bacterium. Classification (GTDB taxonomy): domain Bacteria; phylum Bacteroidota; class Bacteroidia; order Chitinophagales; family Saprospiraceae; genus CALCMJ01. Next base: position 26,798 of record CALCMJ010000123.1, on the reverse strand, counting down.
AAATGCAATTCCCATTACTATCTTTGATGTATGAGTAATGTTATACTATATTCATTAATAACTTTTGGTGCATTTGCTGCTATGGAATTTGTAGCATGGTTTGCTCACAAATACATCATGCATGGCTTTCTTTGGACATGGCATGAGGATCATCACAAGCCACATCATGAAAAGGATGGTTTTTTTGAAAAAAATGACTTGTTCTTTATTGTTTTCGCAATCCCAAGCGCATCTTGTTATATGTTGGGTGGATTGTATGAGGGATATTTCCCTTTATTGTTTGTAGGAATTGGTATATCAATTTACGGCTTAGTATATTTTCTTATTCATGATGTATACATTCACAGAAGGTTTAAGTGGTTTAAGCAAATTGAAAGTTGGTATTCAAAAGCAATCTTAAGAGCACATGGTGCTCATCATGCAAAGACTACCAAAGAAGACTGCGAATCTTTTGGGCTTTTAATTGTAGGAAAGCAATACTTCAAAAGCAGAAAATCTAAAAAACTACAATGATTTCCTATTCAATTCAGAGTAATTATTGGCTTATAATCACTTTGTGATTAATTAATTTACCTGAAATTTTGCTTTGTAAAAAGTACATTCCATTTGTCAGATGCCCTGTAGGGATTTCAATTATTGTAGCTTTCTCATCAAAGTCAATTTCTAATACTCTAGTCCCCTGAATATTTATCAAATTAATCTCCTGTATATTTAATTTCTTAGTATTTGACAGGTACAAAGTTTCTCCCAACACTACTGGGTTAGGAAATACATCGAAGCTATAATCTTGCTCCCTTAAATCTGCACCATCAATTATTGTTGCAGGAGGCGGATTGGTAAGGCAACCCATAATATTTATATCGTCCAAATACACCCAATCATAAGGTCCAGACGCATCACAACGGAACCTGAATTGGCTAGTACTTGTAAAAGGTCCTGCAATACTTACAGTATCAAATCCTCTAACTTCATTTGCAAATTCATCACCAACATTCCATTCTTCTATAGTTGTAAATGTTGCTCCTCCATCTGAAGAAAACTGTAACCAAAAATCTTCATTTGCATTATCCATACTCTTAGGTAAATAGGTAAAATCTATCTCAACATGAGAATATGGTGTTAAATCTAGATTGGTAGTTGTGGTTGTGCTCGTAAGTTTATCATCACGCAATCTTATACAATACAACCCTGAATATGCATACTGGGTATCATATAATTTTCTTCTACAATCTATCCCACCATCAGTCCAGATACCCCATCCTGATTCTAAATCGTTTAATTCAATAGGCACAAAGCAAGACCCTGGCCCAGTACTCGCATTATTTTCAATAATGGTATTGACTTGGTTTAATATTATATCTGATGTGTACAATGTAGTATCTGACCCAATGAACGGCCAATCGATTACGATTGAATCAATACCATTCAATCCTAATCCAAATGTTAGTACGTCTGAATTTTGCGCAAGATACGCTTGCTGAGATGTCTTTTGCTGAATGATACTTTTTCCATCAGTGTGCACCGTTACGAACGCACCATAGGCATCAGCATTACTCAATGTTCCCTCTAAGCTCAACTTTACATAATTGTTAGCATTCGATAAACAGTTCTGCCATAGATGAAAATTTTCAAATTCCGCATGAGAAACTGCAATATCCAATGCTCCATTATTATCAAAATCACCAATAGCATTTACATGAGAAGCTTTATAGTCAATTCCTCCTAAGCCCCCAGTTAAAGCAAAAGGCTCTGAGAAATTACCATTACCGTCGTTTACATATAATGCACTCGGATTGTCAAAATCAACGTCCATGGCACAAACATATAAGTCTTGGTCTGTGTCATTATCAAAGTCAAAAAAGTTACCTCCCCATCCTACTCTATCTAAGTTTGTCCCTACTGCATATGCTGACTCGATATATGCATTTACGTTAGGGTCAAATACTAGGTGCGCACTTGTACCAATGTTTGTTACGTACATGTCAAAATACCCATCACCATTTGCGTCGCCGAAGCCGGTATTCATTGCGAACAATGTGACATTTGATTTTGTTTCAGCACTGACATCCGTAAATGTTCCATCTCCATTGTTAGCAAATAATGTATTTTCAAAACTAGGTCTATCATTTGCAAGATATAAATCCAAATCCCCGTCTCTATCATAATCATACCAAGTAGAACAAAAGGTCTGTCTACCAGGATTCAGATCACAGTCAACTGGGTAAATAGGGTCACATGGATTTGATACGCCTGCGTCAAAAGTGACATCACTAAAACTAATTCCTCCCATGTTCTTGAGAAGCATATTCGTGTCTGCTGGCACGGTGTTCCCATAATTTGTGATGTAAACATCTAACCAACCGTCCATGTCGTAATCCCCAAAATTTGCACCTATTGTATAATCATCTATGTCAGGAATTCCTACAGAACTTGATATATCGTTAAAGTTCATATTACCATCATTTTCATACAAGCGATTAGGAGCGGCAAAGCAGGATAAGAAAATATCTTTATCTCCATCGTTATCCCAATCTACCCAGGAAATACTTTTATTGTCGTCCATATTTGAAATGAAAGGAGGATTGACTAAGGCAAACGTGCCATCACCATTATTGGTATAAAAGATGGGATCCTCTCCGCTAGAAGTACAAAATGAAAGATCATCATCTCCATCTTTATCAAAGTCTGCAAAACTAATTCCACCACCACCAGTAAATCCGAGTCCATAAGAACCAATGATACCTAAATCATCTGATTTTTCAATGTAGCTTTCACAATTGGAATTTATACAAGGAATGGAATTAGGGTCTGGGTTACAAGGATCTGTGTCATCAGGATCATCAGATCCACAATAACCATCTGCATCATTATCTGTGTTTGTTCCAATGCAAGCACATGCAGAATTATACATGTCGTTTACTGTACAAGGATTTCCATCATCACAAGGCACCCCTACAGTACAAGGGTCACCCCCTCCGCCATTAGGACAGGTTGAATTAAAGAAAGAAAGTGCTTTGTTAAACGCGTTTGTACCCACTACAAGTCCTATTTCTCTTCCAGGTATATCATCAAAAGGAGGATGTATGCCTCCCCAAATACGCGATAATGCAGATTGCTCAGCTGCATCTCTATATGTTGCCCATTGCAGTTCTATATCAATAGACGGGCCATCTTCGAATACCAAAAATTCATCTTTTTCAGCGACAAATGTTCCAAGTCCCCCTGGAAAATATTCATCGCCAGTAAGATTAGTCAAAACTTCAGCTGCAGCTCTAGAAAAAGTAGAGTGGCCTGACACATAGCCAGCGAATGGAGGTGTCACAAATGATGGTCTTTGATATGGCACCCAATTTTCTGCTAAAATCCAACCAACTCCTGCTTCATCCACTTCTTCATCGACTATAGCTTCATGCCCTAACCAAGAATACAGTTTAATTTTATTTAAATGTTCATTATTATCTCCTGCCAGAGCATCACCTGCTAAAACTAGTTCAACAAGGCCATCCGTCAGTGGCATACCAGCAACATGATAATTAGGGAGACTTGAATCAGAGCTTTGACCCAAGTCAGCCAGTGCTCTTATTGCTGAGACAGGCCTAATGTAGTCATACCATCCTTTGACACCCCAAGCGGAAACTGCAGCATCATGCATAGCTCCACCCATGGCAAAATAAGATTTGACAAACCACTCTGTATCATCTAACTCTGGACCTACGCCTTCCATCTTCTTTTCTAAATCTGGATGATCTGATACGGTATTTAATAAAGTAAACCAATGCCCCGGTGGTGTTTCTGAATCTGGACCATCTGCCCAAAATTCAGCAAGCACTCTGGAGAAATCTCCCCTTGGTACCACATTAGTTGAATATGGTAATCCAGTTGCTGGATTGACAGTATATCCATTGCTTGGTGTTCCCCCTTGATCTAAATAAAAGTTTTCATACTCATCAAAGCTTTGTGGTAAAAGACTTAAATTCCCTTGAGTTACTGGTGAAATATCAATCATGACACCATCATCAGGACTAAGGTGAGAAGACCACTTAGAGACAAGTGTAAATGCCCATTGGAAAATATTGGAATCTCCAGATCCATCTAAATTCATGTAAGGTGGCGCTCCTGGGTCATGATATACTTCATATTCAAATCCATCTCTAAAGTAACTAGTTAGGTCATTATCTTCGAGGGCAAAATTTGAAACTTGGCCCCATTCTGGACTTAAAAATTCAGGTGTTTGTATAGGAATAACATTACCGCTTTGATCAATAAATGTCTCCAGCGTTAATGGTTGCCATCTATTGTAATCTGTAATCGTAGGATTACCTGGATTCTCCATGACTAAAGAAGCATTAACCGGATTATAATATTCATTTTCATATTCCATTACTTCGTTTGAACCATCTTGTAATCCAAAGTTTATGAGCTGGTCTCCTATATAATTACCTAAATGAGCTGGATTTCCTGTGCTATAGTCAATTGAAGTCACGTTAATATCATATCCCAGTTGAGACATCAAATAGTCATAGGCATCTGCTAATTCTGTAGCGTTTGGCGAATTAGCAAACCTATGGCTCAGCAATCTATAACACGCATAGCTAATAGTTTCTTCCAGGTTATCTTCTATATTTCCAGAATATGTATAACCATTAAATGAACTTGTAAAGCCATCTAAGGTGCTGCCTAACAAATACGGGCATGCAGAATTATCATAATACACTGAATATGCGTCCCACATTGCTATTGAAGTGTGAAAGAGATTTCTTGCATGCACAGTTGGTCTTGCTAAATCTAATCTAATCGACTCCAACAGTATTTCATTCCATTTTCTGGCAATATTGAGGTTTGGATCCACTGTTGGAAAGTTTACACAATTCGGGTCTGGGTTATCTGGACAAAGGTCTACAGAATCACATATTCCATCACCATCAGAGTCTGGCATCACTCCCCCTACACAGTTACAATTGGAATCATAAGTTTCGCCAACTGTACAAGGATCTCCATCAGTACAGTTATTACCAACAATACAGCCTGATCCATTTACAGGTATCTCTGTAATTAGGTTTACTGTATTCAACTGGATGTCTTGTGCAAATAGAGTTGTATCTGAATCAAGGAAAGGCCAGTTGATTGTTATGGAATCCACAACTGAGTTTGCCAATCCTATCATTATGATATCAGAGTTCTGAGACAAGTATGCCTGATGTGAGGCCTTCTGTTGGACAATTATATTCCCATTCGAATAGACCTTTACCAATGCTCCGTAAGCATCCCTATTACTACTAGTTCCTCTTAAATCAAGTTTTACGTAATTATTATTATTAGACTCACAGCTTTGCCACAAATGAAAATTTGCGGTACCATTATGTGTGACTACTATATCTTGAAAACCATCGTTATTATAATCTGAAATAGCACAGACATGAGATACTTCATGATCTATTCCTCCTAGTCCCCCAGTCAATATATATGGCTCCGTATAATTTCCATTTCCATCATTTACAAAAAACCCATTTGGTTGTGAGGGTAAATCATTTGAAGCACATACATACAAATCTTGATCGGTGTCATTATCGTAATCGAAAAAATTTGCTCCCCACCCTATTCTATTAAAAACCGTACCTAAATTGTATGCGTCTTCTGTGTAAACACCAACCATTGGATCATAAACGAGGTGCGAACTAGGTCCAATATTAGTAATATATAGATCAAAATATCCATCACCGTCAGAATCGCCAAAACCAGTATTCATTGCATAGATAGTTACATTTGATTTTGTTGCAGCACTTGCATCCGTAAAGGTTCCATCTCCATTGTTTTCATAGAGAGCATTTTCAAATTCGGGGCGATCGTTTGCCATATAAAGATCCACATCACCATCCTGATCATAATCATACCAAACAGAACAAAATGTCTGCCTACCAGGATCAAGAACACAATCAACTCCTGGATTAGGTACACAATAGTTAGATACGCCGGCGGCAAAAGTTACATCCTCAAATGAACTTCCTCCCAAGTTTTTATACAACACATTTGTATCTGCTGGAGTTGTATTTCCATAGTTAGTGATATAAACGTCTAGCCATCCATCCTGGTCGTAGTCACCAAAATTTGAGCCCATTGTATAATCATTAGTAAGTGGCAATCCAACTGTTGTTGTGATGTCTGTAAAACTCATGTTGCCATTATTAGAGTAGAGTCTATTTGGTGCTCCAAATGCAGTTACAAATAAGTCTTTGTCTCCGTCATTATCCCAGTCTATCCAATTTATACATTTTGTTTGTTCTGTATTTGAAACAAACGGAGGTGAAACAAGGGAAAAACTCCCATTTCCAATATTTTCATAAAACTGTAAATCATCGCCTGCCTGAGAGGTAAAGCTTAAATCGTCATCTCCGTCAAGATCAAAGTCAGCAAAACTAACACCACCTCCACCTGTATATCCAAAACCCCAATATGCATCTATACCAGATTGGATTGCGTTTTCAGTAAAACATTGAGAATTTAGGAATGTAGTTGAGAGAAGGCAAATACACGTTGCGTAAATTGTTCTTTTAAATGTTATGTCCATTGCTTTTCTTTGTTGTAGGATCACAACAACTAAGATACAGCAATAGCAAGTATTACAAAAATATGAAACTTAAAAAAACATATATTTGAAAAGTATATATGACTAAGCTTTTAGGACGTTTGCCATAGTTATTCCTATATCTGCAGGAGATTCTACTACGTGAATACCACACTCAGCCATTATTTTCATTTTAGCTTCTGCAGTATCGTCTTTACCACCAATAATTGCACCTGCATGTCCCATGGTTCTGCCTTTTGGCGCAGTTTGTCCAGCGATAAAACCAACAACTGGTTTTGTAGCATTTTCTTTAACCCAATAAGCTGCATCAGCCTCCATACTACCTCCAATTTCACCTATCATGATAATCCCATCTGTATCAGGATCATTCATCAATAGCTCTACTGCGTCTCTAGTCGTAGTTCCCACGATAGGATCACCTCCTATTCCTATACAAGTAGACTGGCCCATACCCGCTTTGGTAACTTGATCAACAGCTTCATAGGTGAGTGTGCCTGATCTTGAAACAATTCCAATTCTTCCTTTCTTATGGATAAAACCTGGCATAATTCCCACCTTAGCTTCATCTGGAGTCATTACTCCTGGACAATTGGGTCCTACTAATCTGCAATCGTGGTTTTTTATATATTCTTTTACCTTAACCATATCCTGCACTGGAATTCCTTCCGTAATGCAAATAATAACTTTGATCCCAGCATCTGCCGCTTCCATTATTGCATCAGGTGCAAATCTAGGTGGGACAAAAATAATACTTGTGTCTGCCGCTGCTTTGGCCACTGCTTCAGAAACTGTATTAAAAACTGGTTTCCCTAAATGTTCTTGTCCACCTTTCCCAGGTGTGACTCCACCTACTACATTCGTTCCGTAGTCAATCATTTGACCAGCATGGAATGTGCCCTCTTTTCCTGTAAAGCCTTGGACAATTATTTTTGAGTTTTTATTTACGAGAACGCTCATCTAATTCTTTATTCTTTTCTATGTAAAATACTTGTTCATTTTCTGCATGCATAAAGTAGTTATCTCTAGCATACTTTTCTGGATCTTTTTTCAGATCTTTTTGCTGTTGGAGTGCATTTTTGTACTTGTCAGTAAATTCATTTTTCTCTATTGTCAATACACGAATAGAATTTGTCAACTGCCTTTGTGTTCTCCAACTATGGCGGTCAAAGATAAGCATCCAAACTAAAAAGAAGATCAGACAAAGCAAATACTTATTAAAAAACCATCTATTAGGCAAAGCTTTATTTTGCTTCTTGGTTTTCTTACTCATATTATAAATTTTTATAATATGTAAATATAGCTAAAATCTAGAATATTCCCCTCCCTTTATAGATTGCTGCTGAACCTAATTCTTCTTCAATACGTAGAAGTTGGTTGTATTTAGCTACTCTATCACTTCTAGATGCTGATCCTGTCTTGATTTGACCTGTATTAAGTGCCACGGCAAGGTCTGCGATCGTTGTATCTTCAGTCTCTCCTGAACGATGGCTCATCACAGATGTAAATCCATTATTGTGCGCCATAGAAACGGCATCTATAGTCTCTGACAAAGTACCTATTTGATTTACTTTAATCAATATCGAATTTGCTGATTGCTCTTCTATCCCTCGTTTTAATCTCTTTGTGTTTGTGACAAACAGATCATCCCCTACCAGTTGCACTTTATCTCCTAAGCTTGCTGTTAATTTTGCCCAACCTTCCCAGTCGTCTTCGTCTAAACCATCTTCAATAGATAAGATTGGATAATTATCTACCCAATCTTTCCAGTAAGATATCATATCGTCTGAACTCAGTTTATCACCAGTTGATGAACTGAAATGATATACTTTTTCATCATGTAAATAAAACTCAGAAGCTGCGGCGTCCATAGCGATCATCAGATCTTCACCAGGTCTATATCCTGCAGATTCAATAGAATGCAAAACGATTTCTATAGCTTCTTTATTCGATTTTATATTAGGGGCAAATCCTCCTTCGTCTCCTACATTTGTTGAATAGCCTTTATCTTTCAATACCTTTTTAAGCGCATGGAAAACTTCAACACCCATCTGTAGTCCTCGTGAAAAACTTTCAGCACCTACTGGCATGACCATGAATTCTTGAAAATCTATACTATTGTCTGCATGTGATCCGCCATTTAAAATATTCATCATAGGGACTGGCATGATATGAGCATTTACTCCACCTACGTATCTATACAATGCTTGATCAGACTCCATTGCGGCAGCCTTGGCAATTGCCAATGAGACACCTAAAATTGCATTGGCACCCATAACAGATTTATTGTCTGTTCCATCAAGAGCAATCATTTCATTATCCAAAAGTCTTTGTTCAAAAACACTTTCACCAATGACCACGTTTCGCAGGTTTTCATTGACATTCTCACAAGCATTTAAAACACCTTTGCCTAAAAATCTATTCTTGTCATTATCTCTCATCTCGATTGCTTCGTACTTTCCAGTAGATGCGCCAGATGGTACGGCAGCTCTGCCCATAAATCCATTTTCAGTTAAGACTTCCACCTCAACTGTAGGATTGCCTCTAGAGTCCAAAATTTCTCTTGCACGTAAATCAATTATTTCTGCCATTAGGATTTATGTTTTTTTATAAGCTCAACAAAATTGTCGAATAAATATCGTGAATCATGAGGTCCAGGAGAAGCTTCTGGATGATATTGAACAGAGAAGGCCGGTTTATCTTTAATCTTAATTCCTTCTACTGTATCATCATTCAGGTTAATATGTGTGATCTCAATCTTATCGTTATGTTTTCTTAAGACTTCTGCATTTACACCAAAGCCATGATTCTGTGAAGTTATTTCACATACACCTGTTTTTAAATTTTTCACTGGGTGATTTATTCCTCTATGCCCATTGTGCATTTTATATGTTGGAATGTCATTTGCTAACGCTAATAGTTGATGACCTAAGCAAATTCCAAACATGGGTTTCTCTGTCTTTAAGAGCTCCTTGATTGATTCTTTAGCATAGTCCATACTTGCAGGATCACCAGGCCCATTAGAAAGAAAGTATCCATCAGCGTCAAACTCCATAATTGTCTTTGCATCCGTTTTAGCTGGAAAGACTTTAACATAACAATCACGGTCTAGAAAACATCTAAGTATGTTCTTCTTTGTTCCAAAATCTAAAACTGCAACTTTATATTTGGCATCTTCTCTACCTAAAGTATATTCTTTTTCAGTTGTAACCCGAGATGCGAGTTCAAGACCGTCCATAGAAGGTGCTTTCTTGAGTAAACTTTTAAGCTTCTCAATATCTTTTTCCTCTGAAGATATGATACAATTCATGGCGCCTTTATCTCTGATGTGTCTTACAATCTCTCTCGTGTCAACATCATAAATACAGACTATTGATTCTTTTTCAAAGTATTTTTGGATGTCTTGATCAGCTAAATGTCTTGAATAATCATTCGTTAGATTTTTACATACAAGTCCTGAGATTTGAACCTTGTCAGACTCAACGTCAGTGGACTTAGTTCCATAGTTACCAATATGTGCATTTGTAGTCACCATGACCTGACCATAATAAGAAGGGTCAGTAAATATTTCTTGATAACCGGTCATTCCTGTGTTAAAACAAATTTCTCCGGTAGTAGTACCTTTGGCACCACCAGCTTTCCCTTTGAAACTTGTACCATCTTCAAGAAGCAGAATTGCATGCGATTCCTCGTTATTCAGCATTTCAACAGATTAAAGTTTTTAATAATTTGTGCAAATATATAACATATCTAAAAAGTACTTGCTTTCAGTGCATTTATCTCGTCCAGATAAGTAATTTTGTTTAAGTTAAATCAACTAAATATGTCTACGAAGTTTACTCTTCTTGTCATTATTACCCTCTCATTGTTAATTTTTATTCAATGCAAGGAGGGAAATGTCAGAGATAAACCCAGTTTAGAACAGCAAGATGGTGGAATGGCAGATAGCATTTCAAATATCCTTGCTAAGTCTAATCTTGGCTTAAGTATCTATGAAAACACGACTAGATCCAATATGATAAAGCAACAGCTGAATCAAAAGGATGACATGATGATGCGTTTTAATTATGCTAAAGAATTACTCAACATGGGTAAAACTGAAGATGCAATCTCAATAATCAGTAGCATTATTAATATGCGAGATCAATTAAAAAATGTAACTGCAGACAGTAAAGTCCTGCATGAATTTCTGGCAATCTGTTATTTAAGAATAGGCGAGCAAGAAAATTGTCAGCATAACCACAATGACGATTCTTGTATCATCCCTATCCAAGAAAAAGGAATTCACATAAAGGAAATGGGATCGCAAAAAGCAATTGAAAAATATCTTGAGTTATTGCATGTATTCCCAGATGATTATCAAAGTAGGTGGTTACTTAATCTGGCATATATGACCTTAGACAAATATCCAGCTGATGTCCCTAAGAAGTTTTTGATCCCAATAGAGGAAAAGAATACGTCCAATGCTTTCCAAAATATTGCAAGTCAAACTGGCATAGATATGTTTGATCTTTCTGGAGGCGTAATAACCGATGACTTCAATAACGATGGTTTTATAGATATCATGACATCATCATGGGGATTAAACGGTAAGATAAAGTTCTATGCAAACAGAGGGGCCCAGGGTTTTGTTGATGAAACACAAATCGCGGGTTTGGATAAAATAAAAGGAGGCTTAAATTTAAAGCAGGCGGATGTAGATAATGATGGTGATTTAGATTTTATTGTTTTACGTGGTGGATGGAGACCTTTGCGTGAATGGGGTGTATTGCCAAACTCACTAATGATTAATAGAGGGGACGGAAAATTTGACGACAAGACTGTACAACGTGGGATGTATAGTGTTAACCCTACGCAGAGTGCAGAGTGGTTTGATTTTAATAATGATGGCTGGATAGACTTATTTATTGCAAATGAAACCACGGCTTCAAGTACGGAGAAATTTCCTTGTGAATTATTTCTCAACAATAAAAGTGGAGGGTTTACAAATATTGCTAGTAAAGCAAATGCTGCGGTAGTAGGTTATTTCAAAGGTATTAACAGTGGAGACATAAACAACGATGGTCATAAAGATATTTTCATTTCCAATCTCAAAGGCCAAAATGTTCTACTTCAAAATAAGGGGGATGGAACCTTTCAGAACATAACACAATCTGCTGGAGTAGGCATGCCATTTGCGGCTTTTCCATGTTGGTTCTTTGATGCCAATAACGATGGCTGGGATGACTTGTATGTTGCGTCCTATGATGAGATCGCGTTTCTAGATCAATCTGGTCAATTTGCTAGAGACATGATAGAGGAATCTGTCACATCAGAAGCCCCAAGGATATTTATTAACAATCAGAATAATGGATTCACTGACAATACAAAATCCTATTTAGAATATACTGCACTTTCTACTATGGGTTCAAATTATGGTGATGTTGACAACGATGGATTTTTAGACTTCTATCTGGGAACAGGAGCGCCTGATTATAGGTCTGTTGTTCCAAATAGGTTTTTCAGAAACAAGAATGGGAATTCTTTTGAAGATAAGACTTTTGAGTTTGGTCTTGGCCATATACAAAAAGGACATGGAATTGCTTTTGCAGATTTAAACAACGATGGACATCAGGATATTTATGCTGTAATGGGAGGTGCTTTTGAAGGAGACATTTTCCCAAATGCACTTTTTGAAAATCCAGGAACTGATAACAATTGGATAAAGTTAAAGCTAATTGGAACGCAATCAAATCGTTCTGCGATTGGGGCAAAATTGGAGCTTGTTTGTGATATTGACGGAAATGAACGTTCTATTTTCTATACCATAAATTCAGGCGGAAGTTTTGGTGCAAATTCTTTAGAAGCGCATATAGGATTAGGCAAAGCGAGTTCAATTAAAAAGCTCTTAGTCCGATGGCCAAATAAGCAATTCAGCACTAGTGAATTTGAATCTCTAAAGATGAATAGCACTTATCGTATCAAAGAGGGCAATACGGAAGCTGAAGAGTTAGAATTAAATACTTTTCAGTTTTCTAAAAAGGAAGCTACAGGGCACAAACATCACCATTAAGGAAAGAGTTTATATAGAAAAAGCCGCAATTTTTATTGCAGCTTTTTTTTTATAAACATTAAGTTTTATTCTTCCTCTTGGCTTGTTGCAGCAGCGGCAGCGGCTGCAGCTATTTCTTTTCCACCCTTCTTTTTCTTCCTTCTTGTTCTACCAGTTGATTTTGGTTTAGAATCTTTTGTGTATATATCATTAAAATCCACAAACTCTATCATTGCCATTTCAGCGGCATCTCCTTTTCTAAAACCAGTTTTAATAATTCTTGTATATCCGCCAGGTCTATCAGCGATTTTTTCAGCAACCGAGCTAAAAAGTTCTTTCACCGCTTCCTTGCTCTGAAGGTATTTAAATGCAACTCTTCTTGCGTGGGTAGAATCGCTTTTTGCTTTAGTAACTACAGGCTCTATATAAACCCGTAATGCTTTCGCTTTTGCAAGAGTTGTGTTGATTCTTTTGTGCTCTATAAGTGCACAAGATAGATTTCTAAGAAGTGCAGTTCTGTGCCCTTTTTGTCTACCTAGATGATTGAATTTTTTTCCGTGTCTCATGACATGTTAGGTTATGCATCACTGTTCCGAAATTCAAGTACGACCTTTGATAAAAATCGGAATGGTAATATGCTATTTTAAATACAGTCCAAGCTGGGCTTGGGTCGTAGTGACTAATCTTCGTCTAACTTATATTTTGCAAGGTCCATACCAAATGTAAGACCTTTATTTTGTAGTAATTCTTCAATTTCTACTAATGACTTCTTACCAAAGTTTCTAAACTTCAATAATTCGTGTGTGTCGTATTTAACCATTTCTCCAAGAGAATTGATCTTCGCAGCTTTCAAACAATTGTATGCTCTTACAGAAAGGTCAAGATCTTCTAATGAAGTCTTAAGTAACTTTCTCATGTGTAAGATATGCTCATCTACGATGTTATCTTCTCTGCTTGTAGCATCTTCAAATGTTATATTCTCATCTGTAATCAGCATCAAATGCTGAATCATGATTCTAGATGCCTCTTTTATTGCGTCTTCAGGATGAATTGTACCATCAGTTTGAACTTCAATAATGAGTTTTTCGTAATCTGTTTTTTGTCCTACCCTAGTTGTGTCTATTTCGTAAGAAACTCTTTTGATAGGTGTGTAAATAGCATCAACAGGAATAATTCCTATTGGTGCGTCTTTAGGCAAGTTTTCATCTGCAGGAACATAACCTCTACCTTTGGTAATAGTAAACTCTATTTCTAAGTTTACAGATGGGTCCATTCTACATATCACAAGATCTGGATTCATCACTTTGAAGACATTTGTGTATGCTTCAAGGTCACCTGCTTTGAATTCTTCTTGTCCGCTTATTGTGAGGTAAATTTTTTCCTCAGAGCTTTCAAGGTCTTCTATGTTTGGCTTAAGTCTTACTTGCTTAAGGTTTAATATTATATCCACTACATCTTCTACTACACCTTTTATTGTAGCGAATTCGTGTTCTACTCCAGCAATTCTAATAGCAGAAATCGCATAGCCTTCTAATGAAGACAATAGTACCCTTCTCAATGAATTTCCTACTGTTTGGCCAAAACCAGGCTCTAGAGGTTTAAATTCAAAAGTTCCTTCAAACTCGTTTGCTTTCTGTAATAAAATCTTATTAGGCTTCTGAAAACTAAGGATACTCATATATGTTTATTTTAAAAGAAATTAATAGGAGTTGAATGAAATACAGAGATTATTTAGAATATAATTCTACAATCAGCTGTTCATTAATTTTCTCTGGAATTTTTTCTCTTTCAGGAAGTTCGAGGAATTTACCTTCCATCTTATCAGGGTTCCATTCTAACCATGACCATTTTCTAACATCTTGCATTGTAGAAATTGAATCATGTATTGTAGAAAGGTGTCTTGATTTATTTCTTACTGAAACTACATCACCCGGTCTAAGCTGGAAGGATGGAATATTTGTGAGTTTCCCATTCACTAAGATGTGCTTATGACTTACAAGCTGTCTAGCTGCGCTTCGTGTAGGGGCGATACCTAATCTGAATACAGTGTTATCCAGTCTTGCTTCAAGAAACTGAAGAAGAACTTCTCCAGTAACTCCTTTTTTTCTACTGGCTTTATCAAATAGATTAGCAAACTGTCTTTCAAGAAGACCGTAGGTATACTTTGCCTTTTGCTTTTCCATTAATTGCGTCTTATAATCAGAGCTTTGCTTTCTTCTCCTTGACGGACCGTGTTGTCCTGGAGGATACTTTCGTTTGTCGAAAGCTTTATCGTTCCCAAAAAGGGCTTCGCCTAATGCTCTTGATTTTTTTGTCTTTGGACCTGTATATCTTGCCATCTATTGTAAACTCTAGCTAGTAGTTATGGAAATTAAACTCTTCTTCTTTTTGGTGGTCTGCACCCGTTGTGTGGTATTGGGGTTAGATCATTGATTCTAGTAACTTTGATACCACAACCATCTATTGCACGTATTGCAGATTCTCTTCCTGATCCTGGGCCTTTCACATACACTTCAGCATATCTCATTCCAGCGTCATAAGCAACTTGCGCTGCATCTTTTGCTGCAATCTGAGCTGCATAAGGCGTATTCTTCTTTGAACCTCTAAATCCTGCTTTACCGGCAGATCCCCATGATATTACCTGTCCTGACTTGTTTGTCATAGAGACGATAATATTATTGAAACTGGCGTGTATATGCGCCACTCCTTCTGGAGCTACGGTAACCTTTCTTTTTTTTCTAGTTTTAGCCATTGATCAGCCTAAGATTTATTAATTATTTAGTTGCTTTCTTCTTGTTTGCTACAGTCTTCTTTCTACCCTTTCTCGTTCTAGCATTTGTCTTTGTTCTTTGTCCATTGACAGGAAGCCCTTTTCTATGACGCAATCCTCTATATGAAGCGATATCCATCAAACGTTTTATGTTGAGCTGAATTTCATTTCTAAGATCACCTTCTACTTTATACTCATCTTGAAGCATTTTGGAAATCTCTTTGATGTTGTCATCAGACCAATCTTTGACTTTGATATTTTCGTCAATACTAGCTTTTTTAAGCACCTCTGCTGCTTTGCTATTACCAATACCAAAGATATAAGTAAGACCTATTACTCCTCTTTTATTTTTTGGTAAATCAACTCCTGAAATTCTTGCCATATCTTATCCTTGTCTTTGTTTGAACCTAGGGTTCTTTTTGTTTATCACATAAAGCCTTCCTTTTCTTCTCACGATCTTACAATCTGTAGACCTCTTTTTTACGGATGCTCGTACTTTCATAACTCTGTTTATTTATATCTGTAAGTAATACGTCCCCTTGACAAATCATATGGAGACATTTCTACAGCCACTTTATCACCAGGAAGGATTCGAATGTAATGCATTCTCATCTTGCCTGAAATTGTCGCAACAAGTAAATGGTCATTTTCCAGACGTACCCTGAACATCGCATTTGATAGTGCTTCTTCAATGATTCCGTCTTGTTTAATAAGTTCTTGTTTCGCCATAAATTTTTTCGGACTGCAAATATCTAATTTTTTAATGAAATTTCCTTAAGTTCTGCGTTATTTTTGACCTCTTCTTCCACTATAACATGATCCGATAATATATCGGTTTTATCAGCTTTTACGGCAACTGTGTGCTCATAATGCGCTGAAGGCTTGTTATCTCGGGTTATAATTGTCCAACCATCATCATCTTGGCGCACTTCTTTTACACCTAAATTGATCATTGGTTCAATCGCTATAACCAAACCACTCTTAATAACTGGGCCTCTGCCCCGCTTGCCATAATTAGGAACTTCCGGAGATTCGTGAAGATTTTTCCCTATTCCATGCCCTACTAATTCTCTTACGACTCCGTATTTGTGCAGTTTTTCAGCGTGATTTTGGACAGAATGGCCTATATCGCCTATTCTGTTACCTACCTTCGCTTCTTCAATTGCCTTATATAATGAATCTTTTGTCGTCACTAAAAGTTCCATAATTTCATTATTTACCCCATTCATGGCAAATGTAAAGGCCGCGTCACCATAAAAATCATTCATAAAAACCCCACAATCCACGCTCACGATATCTGTATCTAAAAATTCTTTATCGTTTGGAATCCCATGTACTACTTGTTCATTTACAGAAATACATAAGGTTGAAGGAAATCCTCCATAGCCCTTGAATCCAGGCACTGCTTTATTGTCTCTTATAAACTCCTCTGCCTTGTTATCTAGAAAAGTACCAGTAACCCCAGGTTTTAGATGAGAAGCTACTAAGGCAAGTGTCTTGCTCACTAATAGACAACTTTCTCTAATGAGTTCTATTTCATCATCTGTTTTATAATAAACCATCGAAATGCGATTACATAGGAGATCCTATGGTCTGCATACCACTTCGTCCTTTTATCTTTCCAGATTTTACAAGTCCATCATACTTACGCATAAGTAGATAACTTTCGATTTGTTGTAATGTATCTAATACCACCCCTACTAAGATAAGTAGTGATGTTCCTCCAAAGAATAATGCGAAACCATCGCTTACTCCGAATGAAGCTACTATCGCAGGAAGTATAGAAACAAATCCCAAGAAGAAAGACCCTGGCAGGGTTACTCTTGTTGTCAATGAATCAATAAATTCCTGAGTTTGCTTGCCTGGTTTAATTCCAGGGATGAATGCATTTTGTCTTTTTAAATATTCTGCATATTGTTGTGGATTTACTAAAAGTGCTGTGTACACATATGTAAACAAAACCACCAAGAAGAAGAATAATATATTGTAAGGAATAGATTTCCAATCGCTCAAGCTCATCAATAAATCACTAGGTGCACCATCACTTAACCAACTCCCTACTGTCATAGGTAAGAACATGATTGCTTGTGCAAAGATTATAGGCATTACACCAGCTGCATTTACTTTAAGAGGAATGTAATCTCTTACTCCTGCTACTGGAATCTGTCCAGAACCTCTTCCTACCATCCGCTTTGCAAACTGAGTAGGAATTCGCCGTACTCCTTGAACAATGAGCACACATAGCAAGACTGTAAAGAAAAGCGCGGCGAGTTCAATCAATAAGAGGAGTGGGTTATTATTTAACTGGTTTGAAACCTCTGCTATAAAAGAAGTAGGAAGTGTAGCAATGATACCTATCATAATCAACAATGAGATACCATTCCCGATTCCTTTATCTGTTATTTTTTCACCTAACCACATAGCAAAAATAGTACCTGCGGAAAGTATAATAATATTACTTATCCAGAATACACTCATATCCATAGAAGGGTCAATAGCACCAGAACTTTGGATCATTTTCAGGTAACCTCCACCCTGAACAAGTGTAATTGCAACTGTAAGTAGTCTCGTTATCTGAGTTATCTTTTTTCTTCCAGACTCTCCTTCCTTTTGTTGAAGACGTTGGAAATAAGGTACAGCAAAACCCAACAACTGAATAATAATGGATGCAGTAATGTAAGGCATGATACCTAGTGCAAAGACAGCGGCATTATTAAAGGCTCCTCCAGTAAAGGCATTGATAAGTGATAAGATATCACCTCCTCCTTGTGACTGTGAAAGCTCAAGAACTTCCGGATTCACACCTGGAAGCACAACATAACAGCCAAATCTGTATATCATTAAAATTAGAAGAGTAAAGAGGATTCTTTCTCTTAATTCTTTTATTTTCCAGATATTCTTTAGCGTATCAATAAACTTCATTCTGCTGTCTTATGAATTATTCAATCAGTTATTCCTCTTCCTGAGAAATTACCGGTTTCGCTTTAACTACTTTTTCTTCCACTACTTTCTCTTCAACAACTTTCTCTTTTACTACTTTAACTTCTTTCACTATAAGAGCTGTTACACTTCCTCCTTGTGCTTCTATTTTGGACTGAGCAGTAGCAGAGATTGCATGAGCTGTAACATTTATGCTTTTAGAAAGTTCACCTCCACCTAAAATTTTTATTTTAGATCCCTTCTTACAAACTCCAGTTTCTGTAAGTATTTCTGGAGTAATTTCTTTCAATTTATGCTTGTCAATGATCTCTTGTAATCTTCCAAGATTAAATGGCTCAAAGCTTACTCTATTTGGGCTGTTGAACCCACGTTTTGGTATTCTCATTTGAAGTGGCATCTGCCCCCCTTCAAAACCTCTTTTTCTACTATATCCAGATCTTGATTTAGCACCCTTATGTCCTCTAGTTGAAGTACCACCTCTACCAGAGCCTTGTCCTCTTGCGATTCTTTTTCTTGACGATACTGAACCCTTTGCAGGTTTTAAATTATGTAGTCCCATGTTATGCTTCTTCTACAGTTACTAAATGTTGAATTTTGTTCACCATCCCTAAAATTTGAGGGTTGACTTCTTTTACCACAGACTGGTTCATTTTTCTGATTCCAAGTGCAATCATCGTATCCTTTTGTCTCTTTGATCTATCTATGACGCTCTTTATCTGTGTTATCTTAATCTTTGCCATGTTGCAAAATTTATAAGTTTTAAATTATCCTTTAAATACTTTGTCTAAAGAGATTCTTCTTTGTTTCGCAATCGTTTCAGGACCTCTCAATAATTGCAATGCGTTTATTGTTGCTTTAACAACATTATGCGGATTTGAAGATCCTTGTGATTTTGCTAATACATTTTGAACGCCTGCAATCTCAAGAACTGCACGCATTGCTCCTCCTGCAATTACTCCTGTACCTTCAGAAGCAGGTTTGATGAGCACTTTTCCAGCGCCATACTTGCCTTTTTGCTCATGTGGTATTGTTGCTTTGTATAAAGCAACTTTCACCATGCTCTTTTTGGCATTATCTACAGCTTTTGCAATTGATTCTGATACATCTCTTGCTTTACCAAGACCATGCCCAACTGTACCCTTACCATCTCCAACGACTACAAGAGCGGAGAAACTAAATGTTCTACCCCCTTTGGTAACCTTGGTTACTCTTCCAAGATGAACTAACTTTTCTTTTAGTTCGCTTGTATCTTTTGCGCGTATTCTTTGATTATTTGCCATAGTAATATTCTAAAATTTTAAACCTGATTCTCTAGCAGAATCAGCCAAGGCTTTTATTCTACCATGATAAATAAAACCTGATCTGTCAAAAACAACATCAGATATATCTTTTCCTTTTGCAAGTTCAGCAATCGCCTTACCTACATCTTTCGCTTGATCAATTTTTCCAGTAGCTTTGGAATTGAGCGAAGATGCGCTAGCAAGAGTTACTCCATTCGTATCATCGATAAGCTGGGCGTAGATGCTCTTATTACTTTTAAACACAGAGAACCTAGGCTTGCTTTGCGTGCCTGAGATACTTTTTCTAATTCTGTGTTTTATTGTTTTTCTTCTTTGTGCTTTACTTTTCATCGCAAGACAAACTATTTTATTAAAAAATCTATCCAGCAGTTTTACCTGCTTTCTTTCTAACTTCCTCCCCTTTAAATCTAACTCCCTTTCCTTTATATGGTTCTACTTTTCTAAACGCTCTAATCTTTGCAGCTACTTGTCCCACTAATTGCTTGTCATTTGACTCTAGTGTAATGGCAGGATTCTTTCCTTTTTCCATAGCTGTAGTTACCTTTACTTCAGCAGGTACTGCAAAAAATATTGGGTGTGAATAACCCAAAGTCAATTCTATTAGGTTCCCTGTGTTTGCAACTCTATACCCTACTCCAACAAGTTCTAGTTCAATCTTGTATCCTTCAGAAACACCGATCACCATATTGTTGATCAAGGATCTGTACAGTCCGTGCAAAGCCTTATGTCGTTTTTGTTCTGTTGGGCGAACCAATGTCATATTCCCGTCCTCAATATTCATTTTGAAGTCAGGATCAATCTCTTGTTGAAGCTCACCTTTAGGACCTTTCACCGTTACCAATCCTCCTGGACTCATATCAATGCTTAGCCCACTTGGTATCTCAATTAATGCATTTCCAATTCTAGACATAATTCAAATATTTTAGTAAACGTAACAAAGAAGTTCTCCTCCTACGTTTTCGCGTTTTGCTTGTTTATCTGTCATTACTCCTTTAGAAGTAGAGACTATACATATTCCTAAACCATTAATAATTCGTGGAATCTCCTGTGATTTTGAATACTGTCTTAAACCAGACTTACTTATTCTACCACATTTCTTGATTACCGGATCTTTTGAAATAGGATCATACTTCAGGGCAATTTTAATAATGCCTTGCTTCCCTGCATCGTTATCAAACGTATATTTATATATATACCCTTGATCATAGAGAATCTCAGTGATCTTTTTCTTAAGATTAGATGCAGGAATCTCCACAATTCTATGTCGCGCTAATTGTGCGTTTCTAATTCTTGTAAGATAATCTGCTATTGGATCTGTAACAGCCATATTCTTTTCTTATTATAAGTTTACCAACTAGCTTTTGTTACTCCAGGAATTTTCCCGGATAAAGCCATTTCTCTAAATGTTACTCTGTTTATTCCAAATTTTCTCATATACCCTTTTGGTCTTCCTGTCAATCTACATCTATTATGCAGTCTGATCTTACATGAGTTTTTAGGCAACTTGTCTAATTCGTCCCATTTGCCTTCTTTCTTTAATTGGGCTCTAAGAGCAGCGTACTTTTTTACAAGTTTTCTTCTCTTTTCTTCTCTTGCTATTAGTGATTTTCTAGCCATTGACTGCTTCAGTTTGATTTTTAAATGGTAGTCCCAATAATTTTAACAATTCCAATGCTTCACTATCTGTTTTTGCACTGGTTACAAACGTGATATCCATTCCAGTAATCTTGGCAACATTGTCAAGATTAATTTCAGGGAAAATAATTTGTTCTTTTATTCCTAAGGTGTAGTTTCCTCTTCCATCAAAACTCTTGTCACTGATTCCTCTAAAATCACGTACCCTAGGGAGAGCTACAGCTACTAATCTATCCAAAAACTCATACATCTGGTTTGTACGCAAAGTTGCTCTTGCGCCAATTACCATTCCTTCTCTTAGTTTGAAGTTTGAGACTGATTTCTTTGCTTTAGTGGGGACAGCTTTCTGTCCAGCAATGACAGTCAATTCCTTAAGAGCATTGTCAGCTAGCTTTTTATCCTGCGTTGCTAGACCTACTCCTTGATTGATAGATATTTTCATAAGTTTAGGACATTGCATTACCGTTTTGTATGCAAATTTCTCCATTAACTTTGGAACAATCTCTTCTCTATATTTGGCTCTTAACCTTGGTGTATAACTCATTACTTAATAATTTCTCCAGAGGTTTTAGAATATCTTGTTGATTTACCGTCCACTATCTTTCTACCTATTCTTGTAGCTTCTCCTGACTTAGGATCTACAAGCATAAGATTAGAAATATGGATTGGAGCAGCTTTCTCTGTAATTCCCCCTGGGTTATCATTTGAAGGCTTTGTATGTTTTTTTGATACTCTAGCCCCTTCAACTACTGCTCTGTATTGTTTAGGAAATATCTCCAATACAACTCCTGTTGTATTTTTACTGGACCCAGCAATAACTTTTACTGTATCTCCCTTTTTAATATGTATTTTCTTCACTACAGAATTCTTCTTAATCATGATTCCTTTTTTAAAGCACTTCAGGTGCTAGTGAAACAATTTTCATGTAATCTTTGTCTCTCAATTCTCTTGCTACAGGTCCAAATATTCTAGTTCCTCTTGGCTCATCATTTGGTGTTAATAATACTACAGCATTATCGTCAAAGCGGATGTAAGAACCATCTTTTCTTCTTATCTCTTTCTTTGTTCTTACAATTACTGCTGGTGAAACCAGTCCCTTTTTTACACCTCCAGGTGATGTCTGCTTTACAGATACCACGATCTTGTCCCCAACAGAAGCATATCTTCTTTTTGAACCTCCTAAAACACGGATACAAAGTACTTCTTTGGCTCCTGTATTGTCAGCTACTTTTAATCTGGATTCTTGCTGTATCATTCTAGAATACTATTTAACTTTTTCAATAATTTCAACCAATGCCCAACGCTTTCTTCTACTCAATGGTCTTGATTCAATGATTTTAACCGTGTCCCCTACATTACATTCATTCGACTCATCATGTGCTAGAAACTTTTTAGATTTCTTCACAAACTTACCATAGATAGGGTGCTTTAATCTTCTTCGAACCAATACAGAAATAGTTTTATCCATTGATGTACTGGAGACGACTCCTATTCTTTGCTTTTTATTTTTTGTATTGTTTTCCATTATCTTCTTGCGCGTTTTTTGGATCTTTTAAGTTGAGCGTTTTCATCTAAAGCTGCAATTTCTCTTCTTTTCACTTCCGTTTTCAATCTCGCAATATCTCTTCTTACCTCTTTAAGGGTTAAAGGATTATCTAATCCTCTTACTTCATGATCAAATCTCATTTTTCTGAACTGAGACTGAGTCTCTGTGAGTTCATTCTTAAGATCAGCATCTGAAAATTCCTGCAATTCTAAAAATTTCTTTGAAGGCATAATGTATTAATCTTGATAATCTAATCTTGTTACTGTTCTGGTTAATACTGGCAATTTTTGAGCTGCCAATCTTAACGCTTCTGTTGCTACTTCCCTAGAAACTCCATCCAACTCAAACATTATTCTGCCTGGTTTAATAACCGCAACATAATGATCAAGTGCTCCTTTTCCCTTTCCCATCCTTACCTCTGCAGGTTTCTTTGTCATTGGTTTATCCGGAAATACACGAATCCACACTTTTCCCTCTCTGTTCATATACCTCGTCATCGCAATCCTTGCCGCTTCAATCTGTCTACTTGTAAGTTTTCCGCGCTCAATAGACTTAAGTCCAAAAGAACCAAAAGCAACTGTACTTCCTCTAAGAGCCATACCCTTGTTCCTTCCTTTGTGCGTCTTTCTGTATTTCGTACGTTTAGGTTGTAACATTTCTTTTTTTTATTTCTAAGTACTCTAAATATTATCTTCTTCCTCCGCCACCTCCACGGTTTCCTCCACCACGGTTATCACGACCTCTTCCTCCGCCACGGTTATCACGACCTCTTCCTCCACCACGGTTATCACGTCCTCTTCCTCCAGGTCCTTTTTGATCTACTCCTACATTTGGAGATAAATCTCTTTTTCCTAAAACTTCACCTTTACAAATCCACACTTTGATTCCAATCTTTCCGTAGACTGTTTGTGCTTCCTGAAGAGCATAATCGATATCAGCTCTAAACGTTTGCAATGGTGTTCTACCATCTTTAAATTCTTCAGAACGTGCCATCTCTGCACCATTCAATCTTCCAGATATCCTTACTTTAATTCCTTCTGCACCTGCTCTCATTGTAGACTGAATAGACATCTTTATTACTCTTCTAAAGTTGATTCTACCTTCAATCTGCTTGGCAATAGACTCTCCCACTATGTTAGCATCTAATTCTGGCTTTCTGATTTCAATGATATTGATTTGAACATCAGATGCGGTAAGTTTTTTTAACTCTTCTCTTAGTCGATCCACTTCAGAACCACCTTTACCAATAATTATCCCAGGTCGTGATGTGTGGATTGTAACTGTAATTCTCTTTAGAGTTCTTTCAATTACTATCCTCGCAATCCCACCTTTAACTATCCTTGCTTTGATGTATCTTCTTATCTTCTCGTCACCAATCACTTTATCAGCAAAGTTCTTACCTCCAAACCAGTTAGAATCCCATCCCTTGATGATTCCTAATCTATTGCCTATTGGATTTGTTTTTTGACCCATATATGGATTATCTTAATTGTTTATTATTCTGTTTCTTCTGTTTCTTCTGCTTCGTTTTCAATCTCCTTCTTGTTTTCTACAATAAGAGTAACATGGTTAGTTCTCTTTCTTATTCTATGTGCTCTACCATGTGGAGCAGGTCTAAATCTTTTAAGAAATGTTCCTCCATCGACGGTTGCAGTTTTTATGAATAAATCATAATCATCTGCATTGTAAGCCATGTCAAGTTTTCCTTCCCAGTTAGCGATTGCAGAAAGTAATACTTTCTCTAACCATTCGCCAGCTTCCTTTTTACTAAACTTGAGAATGTTAAGTGCCTCATCTACATTTTTTCCACGTACGCTATCCACCACCAGTCTCATCTTTCTGGCAGACATCGGACAATTTTTTAGTTTAGCTACAGCTTCCATGTTGTATAAATTTCTACTTAATTACTTTCTGTTTCCAGAATGACCTCTATATGTTCTTGTTGGTGAAAATTCACCTAATTTATGCCCTACCATGTTTTCCGTAACATATACAGGAACAAAAGTTTTACCGTTGTGTACAGCAATCGTAAGTCCAACCATGTCAGGAATTATCATTGAAGATCTAGACCATGTTTTGATCACAGATTTTTTCGTTGATGCCTGAGCAGCTGCAATTTTCTTCTGCAGCTTATTAAAAACATATGGACCTTTTTTTACTGATCTAGCCATTCTTTATCTTTTAAAAATTATTTCTTACGTTTTGTAATAATCAGTTTTGATGACGGTTTATTCTTATTTCTAGTTTTCTGACCCTTCGCCATAATTCCAGTTCTTGATCTAGGATGTCCTCCTGAAGATTTCCCTTCACCTCCACCCATTGGGTGATCAACAGGGTTCATCGCTACACCTCTTACTCTAGGTCTTCTACCTAACCATCTTCTTCTACCTGCTTTTCCAAATACTTGTTGTCCATGATCAGGATTGGAAGTATTTCCCATCGTCGCCTTACAAGTCATCAATATTTTTCTGACTTCACCAGAAGGCAATTTCACAATTGCGTATTTTCCCTCCTTACCCATCAAAACTCCATTCGTTCCTGCTGATCTTGCAAGTACTGCCCCTCTACCTGGCTCCATTTCTATAGCATGAATACTAGAACCTAAAGGAATTGCACTTAAAAACAATGCATGACCAACATTAGGTAAAGCATTTTCACCTGAAAGAATTTCATCTCCAACTTTAATTTTGTCTGGAGCGATTATGTATCTTTTTTCCCCATCTACATAATTGATCAAAGCAATGTATGCAGATCTATTGGGATCGTATTCTATAGTAGCAACTTTTCCAGGAATGTTGTGTTTATTCCTTTTGAAGTCTATTACTCTATACTTTCTTTTATGACCACCACCAATGTTACGTACGGTCATTTTACCGTCGTGATTTCTTCCTCCAGAATGACTTTTTCCTTTTACAAGTTTCTTCAAAGGTGCATTCCCCTGAGATAACTCTTGGAAGGTATTAGAAACTCTGTGTCTGAGTCCTGGTGTTATTGGATTATATTTTTTTACTGGCATCTTTCGCTTAAATTTATATGTCTCCGAAAAGATCTATGGTCTCCCCTGTTTCCAGGGTTACAATTGCTTTTTTATAAGAACTTACCATTCCTTTGATAACTCCTGATTTAGTGTTCCTGCTTTTTCTTTTTCCAGGAACCACCATTGTATTAACAGAAGCTACATTAACACTGTAAAGTGCTTCAACAGCATTTCTGATCTCTATTTTATTTGCCCTTCTAGCTACGACGAAACTATATTTTCCTGAATTCTCACTAAGTGCGTCAGATTTTTCAGAAATAATAGGTTTTATCAATACATTTTTAGCCATCCTATTATTATTTAAAAGACTCTTTAAGTTTTTCAATAGCACCTTCAGAAAATACAATCGTCTGTGCATTCATGATATCATACACATTTAAGTTCTGCGCAGGTACAACACCTGATTTAGCAAGATTTCTTGCTGACAGGTATAAGTTTTTATCTACATCTGAAGTAACAAAAACAGATTTTCGACCATTCAATTCAAGATTTACAATTACATTGTTCATCTCACTAGTTTTTGGCTTATCAAAAGTGAAATCTTCTATCACTTTGATTTCTCCGTTGCTCATTTTCTGAGAAAGTGCAGATGCTCTTGCAAGCGTCTTTACTTTTTTGTTCAACTTAACACTATAGGTTCTAGGTCTAGGACCAAACATTCTTCCACCACCTCTAAAAACACCACTTTTGATAGAACCCGCTCTTGCTGTTCCAGTTCCCTTTTGCTTTTTAATCTTTCTTGTGGAACCAGTGATCTCTCCTTTTTCTTTGGCCTTATGTGTTCCTTGTCTTTGGGCAGCATTGTATGACTTTACAGCTAAATAAATAGCATGCTCATTTGGCTCAAGTCCAAAAATATTGTCAGGTAGATCAATTGATCGTCCTGCTGCTTTCCCGTTGATATTTAATACGTCTACTTTCATTTCAAGAATTATTTTTCAATAATTACTAATGAACC
>CALCMJ010000122.1 GCA_937967615.1 uncultured Saprospiraceae bacterium | reverse complement strand
TTTTGCGAATCCAGATCCTTCATATCTGGAAGTTTCAAAAATGAAAAGACAGCTGCTAGGGCAAATAAAGCAATTGCTAATCCAACGTATGGCACTTGTACAGCTTCTGCTTGTTGGGTTTTTGGTAATCCGTCCATCCCTGCAAGAATAAAATAAGAGCCAAAAAGAGGTGCAAGGATCTTTGCAATGGAATTAAACCCTTGGGCTAGATTGAGTCTACTTGCTGCAGTTTTTGCGGGACCCAATACGGCCACGTACGGGTTTGCTGCAACTTGTAACATAGTTACTCCTGTAGCTAAAACAAAGAGAGCTCCTAGAAATAGGGGATAGTACACAGCTTTGGAAGCAGGATAAAAGAGAAGTGCACCTATTCCCATAATAACCAAACCAATTACAATCCCTTTTTTATAACCTACTTTCTCAAGAATTATAGAGGAGGGGAAAGCCATCAGAAAAAATGCTCCAAAGAAGCAAAATTGAACGAGTGCAGCTTGGGCATAGCCAAAACTAAAAAGCTCCTTGACAAACGGAATGAGTATGTCATTCATAGCAGTCAAAAACGCCCACATAAAGAATAAACTTACGAGGAACGCAAAAGCTGTTTTTGTATTTGTTTTGTTGCTCATGATTATTCTGTTACAAGAATGCGCTGTTGGAATATTCTATTTTTATCATCCGTGATTTTTAAATTATAAATCCCTGGATGTTTTATTGAAATTGTCTTCTGTCTAGATGAAAGAGGATGTGCTTGTATCTTTTGCCCCCTAAGATTATAGAGTACTAAAGATTTAGGGACTATAGATTCTGCAATCTCAATACTAAAGTCGCCTGTGTTTGGATTAGGAAATACTTTTATGCCACTTGTAATAAATGCGTTGTCATTTGATACTGTTCCGTCAGCAGTTAGTTTAATGTAGTCATCCCCTATGTTTTGATCATTTTGATAATCAATATGGGCGACAACAACATTGGTACCAGAACTAAATCCACTCATGTCACTAAATTCATGCACAAATACTTGACCTGGCTGTATGACTCCGTCTACCATCTCTTCTTGAATGAAATTACCATTCACCCAAAAAGAAACAAAAGGATTACTGACAAGCACAGTACCATCGTTTACAATTGTAAAACGAACCAAGCCTGTAGGATTTCCATTGTTATCTGTACCTATCGCCAACTGTTGAGCTTTTAGATTTCTATAAGCTCTATAACGTTCTTTACTTTCTTCAATTAGGAAAGCATGCAGCCTATAATGGGGTTCTGTATGCGATCCGCCATTATAACCCGTATTCAATAAGTTTGTATAATCTTCAAGTTCGTAATCAATACTTTTAAGAAAGCCAGCCTGTAATAGATCTGTTAGATTAAGTATGTAAGGATCTACAGCCTGCCCTGGACACCAACCTGCTCTATCTGGCATCCAATTTCCCGCTTGTGCATTACATGGATTAAATTCACAATCGTTTTTCCATAAGTTATGTACTTCTGTAGGATTTCCATCCACTGTAACTAGGTGGGACTGATTTGAAAATTCTGCTGCATTTTTTGTATTCCCTTGGCCATGTCCGCTTATCGTCATGCGTAAGTGACTTGATACGGTATTATTATCCACGATGAAAGAGACTTCATCTAGATCATCTTCAATGCCAGGGTCACCATACACCCAATAATCCGTTTGCCAAAGAGGAAGAAATTTATGATAGATTTTCTCTTCATTTTGATTTTCTATCAGCTCAATTTCAGCAGTCAAATTCCAGCCTGATCCACCCCATACTTGGATGTAGGATTTAAACTGATTAAGTCCACCCATAATAGATTTAAAATCCGTAACATCTACTGTCCAAGGGCCACAAGCAATTCCGTAGGGAGTAATGTAGCGTGCTATCTCATATTCCTTTCCATCATTTACAACAGAAATCTTTGCAGGTTGATCCCAAGGGTCACATCCTCCTGATGGGCAATCCAAGTCAATGTGCAATAAAATCCTATGATAGTTTTGGATGTCATAGGGTAGAATAATATTATTTGATTGGGTTTGTCCAGCAGCACCAAAATTATGGGTCTCCTGTTCAAATAATGTTATTCTGTTATTGCTTTGTTTTTTATAGCTTAATGATTTTGAATCATTTAAGGAGTTTGCATCTTCAGATTGGACTGTGCGTACTTCTATTGTTGCATTATCCATTTCTGTTGCATCAATAAACTTACTGGAAGTCACAATAAGTTTAGCTCCGGATGGAATTGCTTCATTTATAGTTTCGGTAAATTCTAGATTTCCATTTAAGTAGAATTCCATGTCAAAACTGCTTAAATCTTCATTCCCAAAGTTTTTTACTTCAGCAACAATTTCAACAGGTCTTTGAAAAACGTGTATAAGATTAGGACTTAATATGTCAGTTACTCCCACATCTATACCAGTCAATGCTGCACCACCTACCCAGTCATCCTCCATCATATTAATGAGTGTTCCTGGGTTAGAACTTGTAACAAGATTTGCAGTTGTAAATCCAGTTCCTTCATCAAAAGGCAAGTAGGCAACTAATCCACTTTCAGTTCCTGTAAGTTGTTCAGTACTTTTTTCAAAAAGCTCTTGGGCAGTTTTGCTTATGTTCCAAATGCGAACTTCATCAATTGCACCATAGAATGTACGTCCAGCAAAATCGCCGGAAGATCCTATTTTCAAATTTAAAAGGTTAGCAGGAGAAAAACTTCCCGAGTAACTTGCATTTGCTTTTTCTTCTCCATTTACAATGAGAGACATGCTTCCATTATCTATAACGACCGCAACATGATTCCAAACTTGCGCGTCCATGACAGGAGAAGTCGCCACTTCACTCCAAGTATTATTTACACTCATGACAAAGCTGAGAGTTCCACTTTTTCCACATCTAAATGCAAAACCTTCATCAGGACCTTGTTTGTCTTTTCCTACTATCGTTCCCTGCCATTGTTCATCCCTCCATTCAGTAGCATTGATCCATGCCTCAATTGTGTATGCATCCCCAATGTTGAATGTATTCTCATGTATGACTCGTACTTCATCATTATCGCCATCAAAATGTAAGGCTTTGTTTTGCCCTGATAGCATACTTAGGTGAAGAAAGAAAAATATGAATATGTAATTGAAATTAGATTTCATATGTGTATTACTTATTTTGTTTTGAAATTGAAAAAGGACTTGCATTTGAATCTGTATTCCATGACTTATTTGCATCCTTGCTCATCCGGAAATTTAGTGATCCTCCTTGCATTATATCTTGATGTTGTAAATAGGTTTTCATGTAAAGACTGCCGTTCAAACTTGCTTCTTGAATATAAACATTGTCAGACGAATTCTCTAATGCATTTATGGTAAATATATTCCCATTTTCTAATGTCAATGATACTTTCTTGAAAAGTGGACTCCCAATGACATATTCTGCAGTTCCTGGTGTTACAGGGTAGAAGCCCAAGGCACTGAAGACATACCAAGCTGATGTCTGTCCATTGTCCTCATCGCCACAATAGCCGTCTGGTGTTGCAGAATACATTCTATTAAGCACATCTCTGATCTTTTCTTGCGTCTTGTAAGATTCGCCTGCATAATTATACAAATAGATCATATGCTGAATAGGCTGATTCCCATGCGCGTAATTTCCCATATTGGCGATCTGCATTTCACGAATTTCATGGATGGTGAATCCATAATAACTATTGTCAAAATCAGGTGGCATATTAAATACATCATCTAATTTCTGCACAAAGTTCTTCTTACCTCCCATCAGTGTGATTAAGCCTTCTATGTCATGGAGTACAGACCAAGTATAATGTAAACTGTTTCCCTCAGTAAATGCATCTCCCCACTTTAATGGATTGAAGGGTGTTTGGAAATTTCCATCTTTATTTTTTCCTCGCATCCAGCCAGTTTCTGGATCAAACAGATGTTTGTAATTGTTTACGTTGTTTAGAAATGCTTTTTCTTCTTTTTTCTTTCCCATCTCAGCCGCCATCCTTGAGGCAGCA
The DNA here is from genome assembly GCA_937967615.1 of uncultured Saprospiraceae bacterium. Lineage (GTDB taxonomy): Bacteria > Bacteroidota > Bacteroidia > Chitinophagales > Saprospiraceae > CALCMJ01. The sequence continues at coordinate 33,184 of CALCMJ010000122.1, read as the reverse complement.
AAGTCAGCAAATGTATATTCCAGAGTTCTCGCGGCATTTTCATTAATGCCTACATCATAAGGAATGTAGCCAAGTGAATTGTAATATTCTAAGCCCCATCTGCCTACAGAATTTTCTGGTCTACCTTTTTCCACCTGAGCACCCTTTACCATGGCCTCCATTAACACCTCTGCGTCAAAATCACGTATTCCTTTAACGTAAGCATCTGCAATTAGACAAGCAGAATTTGATCCTACCATACAATCTCTATGTCCAGGACTTGCCCATTCTGGGAGCCAGCCTGACTCCTTGTATGTATTCGCGAGGCCTTGCATGATTTGTGCGTCAAGTTCAGGATACATCAATGTGAAAAATGGAAAGACGGCTCGGAATGTATCCCAGAATCCGTTATCAGTAAACATGTATCCGGGAAGTACTTCGCCATTGTATGGACTGTAATGTACGATGTCTCCATTCGCATCGTATTCATAAAATTTGCGAGGGAACAGCATGATGCGATAGAGACAGCTATAAAATGTCCGGATATTATCAATGTTGTCATCCTCAATTGATATCCTGTTCAGTTCTTTATTCCAAGCATGATATGCCTTCTCATTTGTTTTTATAAAACTATCATCACCTATTTCATTTTTTAAATTACGTTCAGCTTGTTCAAGGCTAATAAAACTGGATGCCATTTTAACTTCTATTGTTTCTCCTCTTTTGGTTTTAAAACCAACTACAGCTCCTACATGTTTGCCTTCACTTTCTTTGACATTTAATTTGAGTTGCATAGAATCCTGCCAAACATGTGTAGATAAAAACTCTTTGTCAAATACGGCAACAAAGTAGTTGTGAAAATTGTCAGGAACACCACCAGAATTATTTCGGCAATAACCTACAATCTTATTTTCTTCAGGAATTATCTTGACCATTGATCCTTCATCAAACGCGTCTAAGACAATAAAGCTAGAATCATTCTCAGGGAAAGTAAATCTAAAATTTACGGCGCGCTCAGTAGGAGAGAACTCTGCTGTCACATCATAGTCAGCAAGATATACTTTGTAATGATGCGGAGAAACAGTTTCTGCTTTATGGGAAAACCAAGATTGTCTATCTTCTTCTTTATACACAAGAGTCCCAGTGACAGGCATTATTGAAAAAGCCGCGTAGTCATTTATCCAAGGACTAGGCTGGTGTGTTTGTTTAAATCCACGTATTTTATTTTCATCATATTTATAAGTCCATCCGTCTCCCATCTTACTGGTCATAGGTGTCCAGAAATTCATGCCCCAGGGTACTGCAATTGCAGGATAGGTATTTCCATTTGAAAGACTAAACTCAGAGTCTGTACCCATTAATGGGTTTACATGCTTTACTAGCTTAGTTTGCGCTTTTAGATGTAAGCTGAATGAAAAGACGAGAACAAAAACGAGGATGTTTTTCATAATCTAATTATTATAGAATTTAAGCGTACCACCTTTCAATAATTCTTCATGTGTAATCCACTTGTCTTCTACAGGCTGACCATTGAGGCTTATCTGATTTGCATTTTCTCCATTCGTTTCAGATTGGATAATAAACGAATTTCCATTGTCTAGATTGATTTTCACCTCGTCAAACATGCAAAGGCCTAAGTCGTACTTTCCACTTGCGGGATTCATTGGGTACATACCCATAGCACTAAAGACATACCAGGCAGACATTTGGCCGCAGTCTTCGTTTCCACATAATCCATGTGCTGTGTCATTGTATTGTGTGGTTAAAATTTCTCTGACTCTATCTTGGGTCTTATCATATCTATTTGCATAATTATACATGTATGCGATGTGATGACTTGGTTCGTTTCCATGTGCATATTGTCCTATCAATCCAGAAATATCTGCGCTTGCAAAATCTCCTTTAATTTCAGAGTCAGCAGTAAATAAGCCATCTAGTTTGTTTACAAATGATTCGTCTCCTCCATGTAATGCAATGAGCTCTTCTACAGCATGTGGAACAAACCATGAGTGCTGCCATGCATTTCCTTCAGTGTATTCCGCAATATCAAAATCGTGACTCGAGTATTGTGGGTCAAAAGGGGATTTCCAAGAACCATCTGCAAGCTTTGCACGCATAAATCCTGTCTCTGCATCAAATAGGTTTTTGTAGTAATTTGAACGCTTTGTGTATTCTATGTAATCATCTTCCTTATTCAATGCTTTCGCCATTTGAGCAATGCACCAATCATCAAACGCATATTCCAAAGTTCTAGTCACACTTTGACCTGCCTTGTCGTGAGGGATATACGTATGTTTTCTTAAAAGGTCTGTACCACGGATATTCTGCATAGAGCTTTTCTTCATAGCTTGAAAAGCTTTTTCAACATCATAACCGCGATGCCCTTTCATGTATGCATCTACAATTACAGGGATAGCATGATAACCAGTCATCGTATTCGTTTCATTTGCTAGTAGATCCCATACTGGTAAGAGCCCATATTCATCATAGTGAGCGATCATACTGGCGATGAAATCTTTTACTTTATCTCTTTGTGTTATTGTATGCAATGGGTTGCAGGCGCGGAAGGTATCCCAGAGTGAAAATAGACCGTAGCGTTTAAATTTGTCAGAACTTTGAATCTGTCCTCCAGCACCTTTGTAGTTTCCTTCTGCATCTTCCATAATTGTAGGAGCGAGGCAGGTACGATATAGGGCTGTGTAAAACGTGCGCAAAAGTGCCTCATCATCTGAACTTACTTCAATCTTTTTAAGTTCGTTTTCCCATACGTTTTCAGCCTTAGTTTTAATTGCTTTGAAATCCCAGCCACTCGCTTCCGCTAAGGCTTTTTCGGCACCCTGCTTACTTGCCGTTGACAGGGCTACTTTTAACATTACTTCTTTTTCCTTAAACTGAAATTGAGATCTCAGTTTAAGTCCATCAATTTGTTTTGTTTCTTTATTTGTGGTGCTATCTGCAATGATTACTTTTGAGTCAAATGGATGTGAAAATTCCATGGCAAAATATACACGTTGATCTTTGGCCCATCCAGTGCTATGTCTATAGCCAGAAACATGAGTATTGTCAATTATATCTAAGTGAGTTTTTGTAGGTCTGTCCCAGTTTATTGCAAATCCAAGGTCTAGTAATATTGTATTAAGTCCCGTATTCGGAAAAGAATATTTATGGAAACCAAAGCGTTCTCCAGCTGTGAGTTCTACTGCAATACCATTATCAAGGTTTACAGAATAGTATCCTGGGGACGCAGTTTCATTTGAATGATTAAAAGATGCAGCGTAAGTAGATTCTCTTGGAGGTACCTGTGTTCTGAAATCAATGGGTTCATTGGCAGGCATAATAGAAATATCAAGCAAATCTCCTATGCCAGTACCACTCAAATGTGTATGTGAAAATCCAACAATAAGACTGTCTTCCCAGTTGTATCCTGAACACCAATCCCATCCTGCTGTACCATTGTCTGGACTAAGTTGCACCATGCCAAAGGGAACAGTAGCTCCAGGATAGACATGCCCATGATCTGCAGTGCCAATGAATGGATCTACATAGGAAAGAAGGGAGTGCGTTTCAGATGATTCTGAATTCTTGCAGTTATAGAAACAAAGAGCACAAAGTAGTGCGAGACTGGGAACAATTAATTTTTGCATGTTATTTTTTTGGATTCTCAATGAGCTCAAATTTTAATTCACCACCCTTGATAATTTTGTTATGATCTATAAAATAGGACGAATGTTTTTTACCGTTCCATTCCATCTGTTTTATAAATATGTTCTTGCCATTATTTGAATTCGTGCGAGTAATAACAATTGAACTGCCTGGGTAATAGTCTTGATTTAGATTGATCGTAATTTCGTCAAACATGGGCGATGAAATGGAATAATTCATGTCACCCGGACAATGGGGATAAATTCCCATCATGCTATAAAGAAGCCAGCAAGAAAGAGTTCCTGTGTCATCATTGCCAGGTATTCCTTCAACAGAATTTTTATAATGGGTATTGACAAGTTTTTGAACAGTCTTTTGGGTCCTCCATTCTTCTCCTTTGACAAAGTTGAATAAATAGGGGTAACTTATATCTGGTTCATTAGCTGCATCATAATGGCCATCGTCAAAACACGTCTGCAATTCTTGGATAAAAGTATTCTCACCTCCTAGCAATTGAATCAAACCTTTCGTGTCGTGCGGAACAAAGAATCTGTACTGCCAGGCATTGCCTTCCACAAATCCTACGTTTGCTTCAAAGTTTTTTCCAAGCTCTGGGTCAAATTTATCATAGAAATCTCCACCCGCAACACGAGGTCTTAACATCTGAGTGCTTGGGTCAAAGTAGTTTTTGTATGTCAATGACCGATTGAAAAAAAAAATCTGGTCTTCTTTTTTATCCAAGGCGTCTGCAAGCAAGGATAGATTATAATCTGCTATGTTGTATTCCAATGCAGCTGAAACTGAGCCGTAATACAGGTCACTAAAGTCTTGAGGAATATAACCTAGAGAATCATACAGATAATTATCCTTACGTATAGGATTGTCATGTAGGGTAGTTGCTGTTTTTCTTGCAGCCTCATATGCAGTTTCAATATCAAAATCTTTTATTCCTCTGAGATAGCTGTCCACTATGACAGGAGTTGCTGGATCACCTACCATCACATTTGTTTCCATGCCCATAAGTTCCCATTTTGGCAACCAGCCACTTTCTTTGTACATGTCCACCATGCTCGTCAGCATGTCTGACTGGAGTTCAGGATAGACTAAGGATAAAAATGGGTGTACGTTTCTGTATGTATCCCAAAGTGAAAATACTGTGTATCTGTTTTTGTCTCCAGTATTTAAAATTTTAGAAGAAGCCATCGACGGGTATTCTCCATTTACATCTTGCAAGATGTTAGGGTGGAGAAGGAGGTGATATAACGCTGTATAAAATATTGTCTTTTTCTCACGATCATTGCCTTTGACCTGTATTCTATTTAAAAGATTGTTCCATTCAGTGAAAGCTTCTTCTTGGATGTCTTCAAACTTTTTTGCTTTGAGTTCTGTCTCTAAGTTTAATCGTGCATTTTCAATACTGCTATAAGAAATGCCAATGTGCACTTCAATTGTTTTTTCTATATCGCTCGTGTAGCTGAAATATGCACCTAGGTTATCTCCAGCAAGGACATTTGTATAAGACGGATAGGGTTTATAGCTATTGTTAAATTCTGACCATTCAGCTTCTACACCCGTATAGTTTGGCATTTTTTTCCAAGCACCAAACTCATCTGGTTTTTCAGATATTTTCATGACAAAATAGACAGGGCGCACTGCGGAGGGTGTATAGCAAAAATCTCCAAATACTTTATATCCTTCCACTTCTGTGTCAGACACTATTTTCAAATGGGCTCCAGTCTCGTTGGTTAAACCCAGGCCTAGATTAAGAAGGATATTGGATTTCCCAGGAGGAAAGGTGTATTGACTAAGACCTACTCGTTTGCTTGCAGTAAGAATGACATCAATATTATGTGTGTCAATGTGACATGAATATGTTCCGGGTATAGCATGTTGCGCGCTGATGCTACTTCCATTTTGCTCAGGGTCAAATTTTAATTCTCCATGTGTTGGCATAAGAAGGATACTACCTAGGTCAGGACAGCCTACTCCTGATAAGTTGACATGTGAAAAACCTGTCAGAAAGTTATTTTCGTAAATAAATGCACGGGAGTTCCATTCACTATCTTTTTCATGTTTATTCTCAAGACCTTTTTTAAAAGCTACATTGAAGGGAACAACTGATGCCATTCCTGCTGGACGTACTGGCCCAGGGTGGGTAGCTCCATAGTTTGAACTGCCAATGAATGGGTTAACAAATGAAGCTGGTTCTTGCGCTTGTAAGGCATACGCCATGAGAAAGAGAAGAATACACAGGACAAGATTATATGTCAGTTTATTTCTGTTCATTTTATAGATTAGGTAGAGTTTCTGAAACTAGAGGCCAGTATTCAGTGTCAAATAATTTTGCACTACCTAATATGGCTGCTTCTTCCATAAGCTCTGATGCAGATATTTGTATTTCTAAATTTTGGTGAGAAAAACTATCTTTTAATGGTAAAATAAAGTGATCAATTGCTTTGGAAATATTACCACCAATAATCAAAATCTCAGCATTAAATGTTTTTAACCACGGGCCTAAAAGCTCTCCTAGATTGTTCCCAAATTCTAAGAACATTTCGTCTGCATATGGAATCGCTTCGCTTTGAGTTAGTAATTCCTTGACACCTTTAATTTCGCTTGAACTGATTTCGTTGTAGCGTTTAGTGAACCATCCTGTTGAAAAATAATTATCAGCTATACCTTCTTTAAAATCTAAATGCCAAAGACATCCTTCTGAGGGTACATCCTTGCGCTCTATTATCGGTATCGTATTATCTATAAAGGCAGAGCCAAATCCTGTTCCAAGTGTGATGACTACAATTCTTTTTTTATCCTGAGCGATTCCTTTCATTGATTCACCTATAGCAAAGCATGTTGCATCATTAATAAACCTGAAGTTGTGATCCTTAGCTGAGTCTAATCGGAGATTTATTTCAGTGGGGATATGTTTATCGTATAATGCAATCATTTTTTGTTGCATTTTTGAAATTCCGTTTTTGTAATCAAAGGGCCCAGGCATTGCAATACCAATTCCTAAAAAATGATCGTTTGGATTTTTACGCAATAATGTCTTCTCGATATTATTTGTCCAGTTGTTCAGAATCTGATCTGCATTCTCAGTATGGTTATAGGAAGATCTTGTTATGGAATCGTCAATAAGTTCTAGACTGTCTAAATCCACAAGTGCACTACTAAGGTGCGTACCTCCTAAATCAATTCCAATTGCTATTTTTCTCTTCATTTAAGTTTGTATGTTGTGTGCTTTTATAAATTCAATAATTTCAGCAATATAAGCAAAAGCAATACAAACACTTGTGTCTGCTGCACCATAGTACATGACTAGTTTTCCATCGTCATCTTCTACAGATGCGCAAGGAAATATAACATTGGGAACATCTCCTGTAAGTTCGTAAATTTCTGAAGGTGCAAGAAGATATTGACCGGATCTATATTTTACTTTTGACGGATCAGCATGGTCGAGTATGGCTGCGCCAGCGGAATATCTAAAACCATTGCATGTTTGAATAACTCCATGATAGATTACTAACCAACCTTCTTCAGTCCAAATAGGAACACCTCCAGCGCCTATTTTTGTGCATTGCCAAGCACTTTGTTCAAATGGACTGACTTGCATTACTAATCTATGCTCTCCCCAGTATTTCATATCCGGACTATAGCTTATATAGATATCACCAAAAGCAGTATGTCCATTATCACTAGGTCTACTCAACATGGCATATTTTCCGTCAATCTTTTTAGGAAACAGCACACCATTTCTATTAAAAGGCAAGAAGGCATTTTCGCACATAAAAAACTCCTTGAAATCAAAAGTGTATGCGATTCCAATTGTAGGCCCATGATGTCCATTACACCAAGTTACCCAATAGCGATCTTCAATAAAACTAACTCTAGGATCATATTTGTAATCTGAATGCAGATACTCTGTATTCCCAGCAATCATTTTAATAGGAGAGTGTTCTATCTCCCAGTCAATTCCATTTTTGCTAAAGCCCACGTGGATGTTCATACGCACACTTTTATCATCGCATCTAAATACGCCAGCATAACCATCCCCATAACGGATAACTGCACTATTAAAAATACTATTGGAACTAGGAATAGAATATCTTCCTATAATGGGATTCTTAGAATAGCGCCACATAACATCTTGACTGCCTGCAGGTCTATCTTGCCAAGGAATTTCAGCCTTGTTAAGAATGTTTTGTTTAAGAACTTGTGATTCCATATGCGTAGAGTTATTTCTTTAAATATATTTTGCCGTCTTTTTGAATTACCCAATGTGCATTTCCAGAACACGAGGGGCTGCTTATTTCAAAATAGTTTGGAGTAGTATAAATTTTAGGAGCAAATGTGCAGTTATCAACTTGTGGTAACGTAAAGGGATCAGTTGTATCTGCGTAACTATTATTAATTTTAAAATATTCAATTTGTTGCCAGTATAGATTCCAAAGTCCCCACTTTACTTTTTCTTCGGGATTTGGAGTAAACGCTACTTCAGCACCTCCTGTTTTTGACTGACTAAATTGCACGAAGCCCCACATTTCTGGCATATGCATATTCACTCTACCTGTAGGAGACCATACCCAATTGTTTTCTGGAATTTTAGACCCGTCTGGATTGAAAGCTTTCTTGTAGTCTTTACCGTCATTCTCCATTGTCCAATCCACTCTACTAAAATTAATCCGCCATTGGTCACCATCCTTTGGTAATTCTTGCGGTGTAGCAAATTCTTTTAATACAGACCATCCAATGGCTATTTCTATTGACCAATAGGAATCCACATCTGATGCATCATTTAATGTTCCTTCTACATGCGTTGCCGTTTTCATATTATCGACATTCCAATTAAAAAGAACCTTATGTGCATCATCTACTCGATATGGTCGCAATAATATAAGATCCCAAAGGGTATTATATGCGTTCCATTCTAATTCGTAATAATTGTGACTATCCCCATCTGGATCAATGAATATTTCAAAATCATCATCGAAATAAATTATGTCGTCTCTGTTTTTTAAAGTAGCCCAAATATGAGGTTCGTCCATCTTTGCATAAAAATAGAGGTAGCTACTATCCCAAAGCATTTTAAATTGTGTTTTATGTTTTGGTAGTGGCTTTAATGTACCTTCGATATCTACAAACTCAGAGCTCCATTTTGCATTTTTCCAACTGGCTTCATTATCTTTTCCATCAATTGTAATTGTTCCAGAAGCTCTCTGACAAACGTAGTTTGAAGGAGAAAAAGGAATAGGATGTGTATAGCTAAGCTTTTCGCCCTGTTGCTGTGCAGGTTTTTCTCTGCACCCAATGCTTAATAGCAGTATGGAAATGCACATGTATCTTGTCCAATTATTCATACCGCATATTTTGATAGTTTATCATACCAGAATATTTTTAAGAACAGACTTGTGATCAAAAAGACAACAAATGCAATTCCGAAATAGCTAAAATTTTGAATCACTAAATAGATAGGCATTATCACTAAAGTCATTTGCCATACAATACCTACTAGAACATTTATCATGTCTCTTTTAAAATCTTTATTTTCTTCAAAGTCGGGCTCAGTTAGTTTTATTTTATTAATGACAGGCTTCCAAAACCCCCAAGGTCGTGTTTGTTTGTAAAAGTTAATCAAAACGCTGTCTTCATCTGGAGCTGTTAAAAATGTACCTGCAATACAACCAATAAAGGAAGCAAATAAAATAATTGGAAAAAGATAGATTGCTGATGTATCTGGAAATATTCCTGGCCCTAAAGTAGAGGCAAGCAGACCGCCTAACATTCCAAAGAAATATCCATAACCATTAAATCTCCACCATATCCATTTAAGAACATTCGCAGCAGCATATCCACCATACAGTGCAGAGGTTATCCATAAGGTCAAGGAGTTTATTGACTGGGCATAAAAGCCCATAAATAATCCTATTACTACAATGACAACGGATGATACGTAACTATATCTTATATATGTTTTACTATCTGCATTGGGGTTTATATATTTTTTGTATAAGTCGTTCACGATATAGGCAGGTGCTGCATTTATAAATGCAGCAAATGTACCCATGAATGCTGCGAGTAGTCCGGCAATTAGTAAGCCTTTAAAACCAACGGGAATAAATCGCTCGATCGCCATGGGAAGGATGATTTCGAAATCAATGTTTTCTCCCATCGCGGTAAATTCTGGCATAAGATGCACAAGGGCTAAAACGCCAAATCCTGCGACCATTAAATAGCGCGGGAAAAATAACGCCAAAATGGTTAAACCATTCATCTTCGCAGCTTCAATTGGTGTTTTGGCACTTAATACTCTTTGCATATCATAACTAGGAACCGGGCCTGCCATGCTAGCGAATATTCCTTTGAAAAGCATCATCATAAATAAGTAGCCAAAGAGTTGAAATCCATCTGAATCAATCTTAGTGTTAACACTGTCAAGATATCCTGTCCAATCCAAGTTCAGTTCCATTGAGAAGAAGAGATTGTCCCAACCAGCCGGCACCTTTTCTAATATCTGTTCAGCACTTACATTAGTTATTGCGATGAATGCTACAACTAAGCATGAAATTGTCATTATGACAAATTGGATTACCTCAGTTATTACGACTGAGTAAATACCTCCTTTAATAGCGTACAAACTGGTAATTGCAATGATAATAAGTGCGTAGGAATGTTCAGAAGTAAAATTTATAATGCCACTCTGAACTGAGAGATCCCATGGGAAAAAAATTGTAGCAAACTTTCCTATCCCAATAAAAAAGTAGGCTATAAAACCAAAAACACTAATGATTGCAAATATAGTAACGATGATATGAGATAAGCGGGCACCTCGAGCATCACCAAATCGATGTGTTATCCACTGGGCACCAGTGAGTACATTAGATCTACGTAGCCAGATAGCTAAAAAGATCATCATGAAGACCTGATTCCAAACTGGCCATAGCCAAGGTAACCAAGCACTTTTTACACCATAGATAAATAAAATTGAAACCATCCACATGGTACCTGAAATATCAAACATCCCTGAAGCATTTGACAAACCTAAGAGGGGCCAAGGAATTTTGTTTTCTCCTAAAAAGTACGATTGGAGGTTTTTTGAAGCATGTTTTGAAATCATGAAACCTATGATTAGAGTCATGATCAGATAACAGAGAATTATTGCTATGTCAATGTTTGCTAAATTCAATTCTTTATTTAAAATTCAAAACGTTTAAAGGCTTCCATCGCCTCGTATTCTGCAAGTCCCAACTTGTCATATTGTTGGGCAGTAAATTTATTTCTTTGTTCAGCACGCTGCCAAAATTCTCTACTATCAATCCCTGGAAAGAGTGGACGGTCTTTTTGTGATTGATGTTTAAATATCGCTCTTCGTTTCTTGAGCAATTCACCAGGACTTAAAGGAACTGCTTTTTCTATTTCGTCTAATCCCCATTCTTGCCAGGCGCCCCTATACAGCCAAAGCCAACAGTCTTTTGCCCAGTCATGCTCTTTGACTTCTTTTAGGGCTTTGAAAATTGCATCCAGACAAACCCTATGTGTTCCATGTGGATCAGATAGATCACCTGCAGCATATACAATGTGCGGTTTTACGTCTTCTATTAGTTTTCTTACTATGCCAATATCTTCTGGACCTATAGGTTTCTTTTTTATTAACCCTGTCTCATAGAAGGGTAAATCCAAATGATGAATATTTGAATCTTGTATGCCTATGTATCTACAAGCGGATCTCGCTTCAACTCGTCTTATCATTCCTTTTATCTGCCGAACTTCAGGACTGTCAATTTGACCTGGGGCCTTTGACTTGAGCTGAGTAAGAATTTGATTAAACATCATTTCGGATTTGTTCTGCTCCATAGAAAATGCATCATGGTAAGCACAAACAAATTCAGCGTAGTCAATTACATCTTCATCAAAAACTGCGATGTTGCCAGACGTTTGGTAAGCTATGTGCACATCATGGCCCTGATCACATAAACGTATTACTGTGCCACCCATAGAAATAACATCATCATCTGGGTGAGGACTAAAAACGATTATGCGTTTTTTTGCAGGGTTTGCTCTTTCAGGCCTCTTACTATCATCTGCATTTGGTTTTCCACCAGGCCATCCTGTAATAGTGTGTTGCATTTGATTAAATACATCAATGTTAATATTATATGCAGGTCCTTTGAGATGAATTAATTCAGCAAGACTATGCTCTATGTAATCATTCTCTGTAAGTTTTAAAATGGGCTTTTCTGTTTTTAAAGATAAATGAATGACAGCTTTTTTAATAAGTTCTCTTGTCCATTCACAGTCACCTACTACCCAAGGAGTTTCGTATCGAGTTAATTTAGCTGCAGCGGCTTCATCAATATAAAACACAGTATTTGGATGACTTTGCAAATAGGTAGCAGGGACCTGGTCGCTCAAAGCACCCTCCACTGTTTTATTGATAATAGGTGCCTTGGATTCACCCCAAGCCATTAGAAATATTTTCTTTGCTTTCATGATTGTACCTACACCCATGGTAATGGCTTTTCTAGGTACATGCTCTTCTCCAAAGAAATCACTAGCTGCATCTTTTTTAGTCAGATGATCTAAAGTGACCATTCTCGTTTTTCCATCAATTCCAGAACCTGGTTCATTAAACCCAATGTGCCCAGTACGACCAATTCCCAGAATTTGTATGTCAAGACCTCCTAACTGTTCAATCTGTTGTTCGTACCTTTTGCAATATGCACTTACATCTTCTAAGTCAATGGAGCCATCAGGGATATGTATGTTTTCTTTCTGCATATCAACATGATCAAATAGGTGTTGCTGCATAAAAAACACATAGCTCTGTAGAGCCTCAGGATGCATTGGAAAATATTCATCCAAATTAAAAGAAACAACATTTTTAAAACTTAAGCCTTCTTCTTGGTGGAGACGTACAAGCTCAGCATACACCTTGATAGGAGAGGATCCTGTTGCCAGGCCTAATACACATTGTTCATTTTTAGACTGTTTATCTTTTATTGCGGTAGCAATAGCATGTGCAATTTCTAAAGAAGCCTCCAATGCTTCATTAAAAACAACAACTGGAATTTTTTCAAAACGCAATTGTTCTGTGCTAGGAAGTGATCTGTTAGGTTTTGTCATGCCTTTAATATTCTTTTAAGTTCTTTTTGAAATGCTTCATTGAAATTACTGAGGGCAAATAAGGAAATACCTTGTGCTCCTTTATCTTTCGCGATGTTATATGCTTTTTCTAATTCTTGCGGTTCTAGATGAGGAATAAATAAACCAGCATAGATAGGCTTTTCATTATTTAAGAGTTTTTTATTTTTTTCAACATGCTTACCTATCCATTCGATGTCTTCATTATAGAATTTATGATAAAGCATAGGTAGAAAAGCATCCAAGTCCCAGGTCTGCCATTCTTGCCTTACGCTTTCCCAATTTGGAAATACAGCAGCAGTAATTTTCTTATTATATTTTCTTGCCATTGGAACGCAATGATTATTTACCACATTACTAATAGCATCATATCTAAATTGTCTCCACTCTTTGTGCGCTGGTGCATCGTCGCCTAAGTCCATTGGATCTATCCCATGCTTTTCCTTGAAATCATTTCTGCAATTTTCAGAATAGGGATAATCGTACTCAGGATATTCTTTGTCTTGGACGATGTCATACTTTGGTTGGAGGCCTTCTGCTAAAATTACATCAGGCTGTCGTATATAATCTAAGTGTATTCCATCAAGATCTTCTATTTTCCCTAGAGCCTCTACGTTTGAAGCAACATAGGCTTGTACTTCTGGGTGACATGGACATAAAAACTTGTAATAATCTACATAGGCAGGATCCGTATGCGATGGTTTCCCATTTCTGTTAACTGAAAACCAATCTGGATGTTTTTCTATCATCTCAGGGACATTCATAGGCATGGACCACATCCAAGCATGTACTTCTAAACCTTCTGCATGTGCGATAGGAATTATGCGTTCTAGCCATCGGTCTTTTACAGGTAGGAATGGGTGGTCAAAAAGAGTGTTATGCGAATTCCAAATTTGGGGTAGGATAGCATCAATGCCGGTTGCTTTTAATAGTGCAAACTGTTTTTTCCATTGATCATCTGTCCATGTTGTGTCTGGTCTTATCCAAATCCAATTGTTAGGAAGTGCCTTAGGTGCAGGCATTTGGTCTTTGCAGCTTGTGAAAGGTAGGGTAGCTAAAGCTAGTCCACTACTCGCTGCTAAAACAGATTTTGTGAAATCTCGTCTTTGCATCGTACTCAGGTTAGGTATAAAAAAAATAAACTTGTAGGCTATAATTCGTGTTCCGTAATGAAAATATTTGCCTTGGATAAAAAAAAGGCAGGCAGCTCAATAAATTTTGCTGCCTGCATCAGTTTGAAAAAACTATTAATATTTATTTATCCCACCACACTGGGACTGCCATCCATGAAGTAGGGTCATTTGTCATTCCTTGCTGCGATAAGGCAGCATCGAACTCTTCAAATCCAACTTGGTTTGATGGATATGCAAGTCTAGATGGTACCTGACCATTAGTAACATTATTATCATAATTTACAGTTACTAATTCTGGAACTCCAGTTCTTCTGTAATTAGAATACGCTTCATATTCATTAAGAAGAGTAGCCATCCAATATTGCCATCCAATTTGACTCATTGCATTTCCTGCATCAAAAGGATTATTTGCTAAGTAAGAATCGATATCTGAGTCTGCTATATCCATAGATGCATCCCAATGTGCATATTGGTGCATTGCAGCCCTTACGCCGTTGTTATAGTGTTCAGCAGCATTTCCACCTCCCCATCCACGTACACTTGCTTCTGCAGTAAGTAATTCTGCTTCTGCATATGTCATGAACATCATAGGAGAAGATACACGCACGAGATCGTTATTTAATCTATCAAAGTGTCCACGACTTGTTCCAGTTGGATTTAAAGGAAGTGTTATTGCATCTAGGCCATTTGGCATTCCGTTATGCGTAGAAACACTATCTGGAATAACAGCAACTACATCCAATCTAGGATCTCCGTTACTTACTAACCAATCGATCATAGTGTTACTCATACGAGGACAATCATCTGTGCCTAAAGTATTATCTAAGACTTCTCCTAAACCATTTTTGTTAATGCCTTCTGGACCATCTGTATGCTGAATAAAAGCGTCATCTGCATTACTGTTCATTACACCCGCAGCAATTGCTTTTGCTGCCCAAGCTTGTGCAGCACCTGGATCTACCTCTGACATACGCATTGCAAGTCTCAACATTAATGAGTTTCCAAAACGTTTCCATTTGTCTGCATCTCCTCCGTAAAGAAGATCTGATCCTCCAAAACCACCATCAGCAGAAATTTGAGCTACACCTTCTTCCAATTCTTTTAGCATATCCATGTAAATAGCTTGTTGACTATCATACCCAGGTCTGTCAATTCCACCAATAACACCTTTTCCAGCATCAAAGTAGGGAACATCACCATACATGTCAGTGAGGCGAGAGAATATAACTACTCTCCAAATTCGCGCCATACCTAACATTGTTGGATCACCAGCTGTGCCAGCTTCCAAGGTGTTAATCAAGTCTTGCATGTCCTTCACGGCATCTGGATAGTATCTATCAAATAGTGAAGAATTGTAGCCTCCATTATATGTGTATTTATCTCCATTCCAATAACCACAATTTGTAGCAAAGTGTTGGATCATTGTTGAAGAATAAATAAGGGCTGCCCTCCAATTTTCGTATCGTCCGCCTGATGTTCTTAACTGAACCCAAGGAAACTGAAAATTTGGATTAATTTCTATCGCAGCTTGCGGATTTGTATTTATTTCAGCAAATCCATCGTCGCAAGAAGTCTGTACTAAAAGCATTAGTACAAGAAAGACTCCTATATGTTTTATATATGTTTTCATTTAATAAAATCTTTTTGATTATCTAATACTTTTAAAATTGAACATTTAGATTTAAACCATACGTTCGCGTTACTGGAACACCAAACATTTCAAGTCCTTGACCGTTGCCAGTCGTATATGTGGACTCAGGATCAATATTGTCCGTTTTCTGCCAAAGTGTTAATAAATTCCTTGCAGCAAACGAAACCGTTGCACCTGCAAATGGCAGGTTATCCAAAAGACTAGACGGCATTTTATAAGAGACAACAATCTCTCTTAGTTTTGCAAAACTTGCATCGTCAATAAATTCTTCAGAAATTCCAAAAGCAACTTTCTGATGGTAATTTTGGGTTAATACAGGATCAGCATCTCTGCCTTCGAGTGTGTTTTTATGAAGCCCTCTCCAAGTACCGTAAGCATTGGTAGCGTTATAAATCATAGCACCTGTTTTGATATCCACTAAAAAATTAAGTGAAAGATCTCCAAAACTAAGTCTGTTGTTTATGCCAAAAGAAGTAGGATGTACTCCAGAGCCAAACGCCCTAAGTGTATCACCTGAGGGAAGTCCAGCATCGTCCAGAATTAAATTACCTGCGTCATCACGTAGATATACAAAACCCATTACCTGACTATAAGCCTCTCCTTCAACTAAATGTATATATGCATTTCTAGTTCTGCTTTCTTCAAGTCTTATTTGTTCACCATCTGATTCAGGTGTTAGAAGACTCACTACTTTGTTGCTGTTATGGGAGAAATTTAAACTTAAATCCCATCTCAATTTCTGAGATTTAATTGGAGAAAACTCCAATAGCATTTCAATACCCTTGTTTGTGATTTCTCCAACATTAACAGTTTTGGAGCCATACCCTGATGTAGGTGCAATTGCAGCAGACAAAATCCCATCAGTTGTAGCTCTGCTATATACAGCAACATCAAGATTTGCTCTTCCTTTGAATAAGCGAACATCAAAACCTACCTCTAATTCTTTATTTGTAGATGGTAGAAGTCCTTGTGCTGGTACTGAACCATTATTAATTCCACCTAAAGGATTCCCAAGGTGCCCTTGTCCAAATATTCCATAAGTAAGTCCTAATCTGTAAGGATCAGTCGCTCCACCAACAGTAGCATAAGAAGCTCGTATTTTTCCTAAATCTAAAAAGTCTGGAAGACCAAGATTAGCACCCGCAAGATCATAAGAAGCTCCTATTGAAGAATAGAAAACAGAGTTTTCTGAATCTGCACCTCCTGGATCTGTCAGTGTTGAGAACCAGTCAGTTCTTCCTGTAGCTGTAACATATAGTTGATTCCAAAGAGAAAATTCAGCTTGCCCAAAAACAGAGTTCACTTGATATTTGGAAAATCCATAATTCACGGATTGGTTAGCAGTATTCTTTATTGTATGTAAAAAAGGTACATTGAAATTAGAACCACTTGCTCCAAGACTTTCATCTTGGTTCTTTTGCTGGTTTCCTCCTAATAATAAATCTAGTCCTATGTTTTCATTTATATCAGTAAGGTATCTTAAAGTAGCCTCTAAATTTACTTCTCGAACGTTTCTATTTCCTTCAGAAATTTGACCATTTTGGCTGAAAGCAGTACCATAAGGAGTCAGTCCACGTCTTCTTTCATTAAATCTATCCATTCCTACCTTTCCTTGAACAGTAAGTCCTTCAATCACTTCATAGCCTATCGCAGCATTTCCATAAAGTCTATTTCTCTGATTGTTATTTTCAAACTGATTCGCAGCCCACCATGGATTAGTGACAAATATATTATCATTAAATTGTAATTCTCTACCATCTTCTCCTGCTCCTAGCTTATCAGTATTTCCTCTTAAATCATTTACATCAATACTCGGAGGTAATGAAAATACTGTATAATTTGCGTTTCCTGGAGAATCAGATAGATTTGGTCTGTTCTTAGTGTCATCATTAACAAATGAACCAGAAACGGAAGCTCTCCATTTTCCAAATTTACCAGAAGTGTTCGTCGTGAAAGTTTTCTTATTTACACTCGCAGTTGGATTGATGCCAGTGTTGTCAAGATTTGCAACTGCAAAACGGAAGTTGTAATCTTCATCGCCTCCACTAAATGCTAGCGAGTTTGTAAACGTTTTACCGGTATTATAATACCTGGAAAGATTATCTCCTTGATCACTATATGCTCTACTCTCCCCATTAAAAAGGAGAACCTGACTTCCGTCAAGAGGGGCTCCCCAAGACTGTAATCCATATTGCAAAGCAGCAGGTATATCTGCAGGTGCTGCACCTTGGTGGCCATGACCATATGTGTTTTGGAAATCATAATTGTCAACCAAACTTTCTAATTGGAAGTTTGAATTGAATTCTACTCCGATTCCCTTTCTTTTAGAGCCTTTTTTAGTTGTAATCAGAATAACACCATTATCAGCTCTATGCCCATAAAGAGCTCCAGCTGTATTCCCTTTCAAAACAGTATAAGTATCTATATCATCGGAATTAATACTTGATAACCCATCTCCCCAGTCTTGACCTCCCCACATTCCTGCAGATCCTAAGTTTTGATTATTAATAGGTACTCCATCAACTACAATCAGCGGTTGGTTGTTTCCACTAATATTACTGTTTCCTCTAATAACAATTCTTGACGACCCACCAGGTCCTGTAGCTGGTTTGGAAACATTTACTCCGGCGATTTTTCCAGCAAGTGCATTTCCAATATTAACTTCTTTTGCAATTGCTGTTTCTTCTCCTCCTAGCTGCGTAACAGAATAAGGAAGTGCCTTTTCTTTTCTTTCGATACCTAAGGCTGTTACCACTACTTCGTCTAAGAGTGCACCCTCACTCATTGTAATACTAAAAGTGGCAGCATCATCAACATTAAACTCCACATCTTCATATCCTGTATAGGATAAAATAAGAGTAGCACCTTCATTGACTCGAAGGGAATAATTCCCATCAATATCAGTAATGGTGCCATTACTAGTTCCCTTCTCAAGGATGTTGACCCCTATGAGTGGATCACCTTCTGGAGAAGTCAGAGTTCCTGATACTGTACGTTGAGCCATCAAGCTAAACGTGCATAGGACTCCCATAAAAATTAAGATTATTTGTTTTTTCATACTTGTGAATATTTGTTTGGTCTTTTAAATAAACATTACAATTTAATAATTTAATTCAATTCTGTGTGTGCGTACACACAATTTTTCGCTTATATTTAATTTTGTATTACTAATTGTACTCAAAGTAAGATTTCAAATAAAGGAATTTTGGCGAAACAATATGAAGGGCCAGTAAGGATAAAAGATATTGCAGATAGAGCTGGAGTATCAACAGGAACCGTAGATAGAGTAATACACGGAAGAGGCCGTGTTTCTGAAGAAAACGAGAGGAAAGTAAAAGAAGCTATAGCAAGCTTGGACTACGAACCCAATATCCTAGCACGTAGTCTAGCAAGGAATTCAAATTTTGAAATAGGGATAGTAATACCTAAGTTTTCTACAGATTCATTTTGGATGTCTCAGGTCAATGGTATTGAGAAAGCACTTAAAAATATTCGGGATTTTGGATTTTCAATTCGCTTCCTTGAATTTGACGATCAGGTACATGGAGATATGCTCAAACATTTGACTACAATTCAAACAGAAAAATTTGATGGTTTACTTGTAGCTCCTACTATTACAGATGATGCGCATGTGTTTCTCAATACATGTGAAGAACAGGACATACCTTATATGCTTGTCAACACAAATTTAGAAAGAGAAGATGACTTGCTTGTGGGTTATGTAGGGCAAAATTCGTTTCAAAGTGGACTGCTTGCTGCAAAACTGCTCTCACTGGTTACCTCAAATAAAGGAGTGCTTTCTATTTTTCATATGGAAAAAGAAGTTGACAATAGTGAACATATGCTCCAAAAGGAAAAGGGGTTTATCTCTTTTTTTAAGGAAAAGAAGAGAAAGCCTCAAGATGTCTTGGTACATAGATTGCCTATAATGACAACAACGACCAATTTTAAAAATTCAGTCAAAAAGTTTTTGAAAGCCAATCCTGATGTGTCTGGGATATTTGTTACTACCTCTCGTATTCATTTCCTCAGTAAAGTATTGAAGAAATTAGAAAGGGAAGACATTGTGATCGTAGGCTTTGATTTGATCAAAGAAAATGTAGCGGCTCTAAATTCATACGAAAAGATGTTTCTCATCAATCAAAATCCAGTTTTGCAAGGTTATGCAGGTCTGATGAGCCTTTTTGATTTCTTATTGAAGAAGAAAGCTGCTAAGAGATTGCAATACTTACCACTTGATGTCATCACAAAAGAGAACTTATCTGCCTATCTTGATACCAACTCAACTATATTTGAGCATTATAAATAGAAGTACCCTTGATGATAAAAATTGCTTTAAGTTTCGTTCTTATCACAGCATGCCTGTGCAGTTTACCTGGACAAGACTCAAAATTATTTGAAAGTCTGAGTGCAGAGGATACTGGTATACAGTTTAACAATACCATCAAAGATCTCAAAGAAAGTAACATTCTTATCTACAGTAATTTCTATGGAGGCGCAGGTCTTGCAATTGGTGATCTTAACAACGATGGTTTGCAAGACATATATTTTGCAGGAAACCAGGTGGACGACAAATTATATGAAAACAAAGGAAATTTAAAGTTTGAGGATATTAGTTCAGAAGCGGGAATAGTAAATAATGGAGCCTGGTCTTCATCCGTAATCCTTGGAGATGTAAATAATGATGGTCTATTAGATATCTATGTGACTTGTGAACTATACGATGACTTACCAGAACTGCGAAAAAACAAACTTTATATAAACCAAGGGGATTTTGTTTTTAAGGAACAAGCAGAAAATTATGGATTAGCGGATTCAGAGCGCAGCAGGAATGCAACATTTATAGATTATAACAAGGATGGATTTTTAGACCTATTCGTTTTGAACCAACCTCCAAACCCAGGCAACTACAGTCAGTTTTCTGGATTTGATAATTTATTACGTTATGAATGGGGCTCTCGCCTTTACAAGAACACCGGAATGGGCAAGTTTGAAGATGTAAGTTTAGAGGCTGGCGTTGCTAGACCATCGTATCCTAATAGTGTTGTGGCATCAGATATAGACGGCGATGGTTGGCAAGACCTTTATGTTGCTAATGATTTTGAAGCACCAGATTTTTTCTATCGGAATAATAGAGATGGTACCTTTACTAATATTGTTGATGATGCCATGCAACACATCTCATACTATGCAATGGGCGTAGACGCCGCTGATATGAATAACGATGGTCTTCTGGATTTGATGACATTGGATATGACTGCAGAAGATAACTTTAGATTAAAGCGGAATATGAGTGGTATGGCACCAGAAATTTTTTGGAAATTGGTTTCACAAGGAGCACATTATCAATACATGTTTAATGCATTGCACCTTAATCAGGGCAACAGCAACTTTAGTGAAATTTCACATTTGTCAGGAATATCAAGCACCGATTGGAGTTGGTCAAATGTAATAGCGGATTTTGATAATGATGGTTGGAAAGACATCTATGTGACTAACGGCTTACTCAGAGATATCCGGAATAGTGACATGGCTAAAAAGTTTCCAGAATTTGTGCAGAATACGATTAAAGAATTTCTTGAAAAAAATCCAAAAGCTGGAGAAGTTGAATTATTGGATATTCTAGATCTAGAAAAAGCTTTGGATTTACATCCCTCAGTTCCTTTAAAAAATTATGCGTTTAAAAATCTGACAGATTTAAGTTTTGCAAATGCAACGGACGACTGGGGCTTGGATATAGAATCCTTCTCTAATGGTTGTGCTTATGCAGACTTGGATAATGATGGAGACCTGGACCTGCTTGTTAATAATATAAATGCTCCAGCATTTGTGTTTAAGAATAAAAGTGAAGAACGAGCAAATGCAAACTATTTACGTGTACAACTTTTGAATCCTAGGAATCAAGCTCTCCAGGGTGCAAAAGTTTGGGTGCATGCAGGAGGGCTAAAGCAACTAGGAGAAGTGAGCAATGCGCGTGGGATGTATTCCATGTCAGAAACAATTGTACATTTTGGATTAGCATCAGTTGAACGTGTTGACTCAATCATAGTGCAATGGCCAGATGGAAGTAATTCATTTCAAACAGATATTCAAGTCAATCAAACCATCGACATTGTAAAAGAGGGAGCCACAAAATTACAAACAAGTGCAAATGATGAAAAGAAGGTAACAGAATTGAACACAAAACTCTTAGGACTTGATTTTAAGCACCAAGAGAACACGTTTGATGATTATGCGAGGCAAGTACTTTTACCACACAAGATGTCGCAGCAGGGCCCAGCTGTGTCCGTCGGAGATGTAAATGGGGATGATCTTGACGATATCTACATAGGAGGTGCACATAATCAAGAAGCTATACTCTATCTGCAGAACAAGAATGGATTATTTGATGAGTCCAAACAAGCATGGTCAGCAGATGCAATTTATGAAGATGTAGCTTCAGTATTTTTTGATGCAGATGCAGATGGCGACCAAGATCTATACGTGGTAAGTGGAGGAAATGCGCACGCGCCAAGGAATAAAAACTACTTAGATAGATTCTATCTCAACGATGGTAACGGAAACTTCATAAACACCCCAGAGAGGATACCTAGGATTCTTGAAAGCGGTTCGTGTGTAAAAGTGCTTGATTTTGACCAAGATGGCGATTTAGATTTATTTATTGGAGGAAGGCATCAACCGTGGGACTATCCAACACCATCAATAAGCAGGTTGTTAGAAAACAAGGGAGGCACGTTCACGGACGTTACAAAAACAAAAGCCAAAGATCTCATACATATAGGTATGGTTACAGACGCGCAACAAACGGATTACAATAAAGATGGTCTCATTGATTTAATATTGGTAGGAGAGTGGATGCCTATTGTTTTCTTAAAAAACATGGGTGGAAGTTTTGAATTGGAAGAGATAAATATTTCTGATAAAAGAGGTATTGTAAAAACAAATGGATGGTGGAACTGCATTGAGGAATTTGACTTGGATGGCGATGGAGATTTAGATTATTTATTGGGGAACTTGGGTAAGAATTACAAATACAAAGCAAGTCAGGAAGAGCCATTTACTGTGCATTACCATGACTTTGATGAAAACGGAAAAAAAGATATCGTTCTGAGCTATTATAATTTTGGTGAAAAATATCCATTGCGCGGAAGAGCATGCTCTGCGGAACAAATTCCGGATTTGAAAAAGGAGTTTCCAAATTATGACATGTTTGCAAGTTCAAACCTGTTTGAAGTGTATGATAAGAAAGCATTGAATGCAGCCTTACACTATGATGCGTTCATATTTGAAAGTGTAGCTCTAATAAATGAAGATGGCAGATATCTACTGGAGTATCTTCCTAATCTTGCACAAATTTCATCGATAAACAGTATTCTTAAAGTTGATAAAGGCCCCAACGGAAATGCGGACATTCTTCTTGCCGGGAATATGTACCAATCCGAGGTGGAAACACCAAGGAATGATGCTTCAATGGGATTGATTCTAAATCGTGAAAAAAGTGTGTGGAAGATTACCAATCCAAATGACTCAGGTCTGTATTTACCATTTGATGTACGTAAAATTAGGAATATAAAAATTGGTGAATTAAATTGCCAATTGGTTATTTCAAATAATGATAAATTACGTCTTATACATATTGATTATTAAATAAACTTAATTATGCCTAGTAAAGAACAAATATTAAATCAAGTAAAAGAGTTGATCACCAATAATTTTGAGAATGCAGAAGCTGCAATGGAATTTTTTGATAAAAATGGTGATGGCTTAATCGAGAAAAACGAACTGAAGGAATTACTGAAACAATCAGGAACAGGAAGGATGTGGAGAGGAATTGTAGCAGGAAAAATGTTAGGAGGTCTTGATAAGGATTCTGATAAAAAACTAAATAAAGATGAATTCATGAATGGCATTAATGCATTAATGAAAGAAATTGATGGGGGAGAGGAGGAATAAGAAGTACTTGTGTTCTTTTAAGTAAGGTCTTTTAAGATCAGAGTTCATTTAAATAAAAAAAGCCCTGCAGAAAACTGCAAGGCTTTTTTTTATTAGTCTGACTTACTATTTCTTACGAATAGTACGTCTTTTCGTTGTTTTTCTAGCGGTAGTTTTACGCTTAGGAGCTGCTTTCTTTACAGTTCTTTTCTTAGCAGTAGTTTTTTTACGCTTAGGAGCTGCTTTCTTTACAGTTCTCTTCTTAGCAGTAGTTTTTTTACGCTTAGGAGCTGCTTTCTTTACAGTTCTCTTCTTAGCAGTAGTTTTTTTACGCTTAGGAGCTGCTTTCTTTGCAGTTCTTTTCTTAGCAGTAGTTTTTTTACGCTTAGGAGCTGCTTTCTTTACAGTTCGTTTCTTAGCAACTGTCTTTTTCTTTTTAGCAGTTACTTTCTTCTTAGTTGTAGTCTTCTTCTTTTTAGGTGCTGCCTTTTTCTTGGCAGTTGTCTTACGCTTTGAAGCTGCTTTTTTAGTTGCAGGTTTTCTCGTAGCCATTTCTCTAAATGTTTAATTAAAAAATTTTATATATAAAATATTAATAATGTATAAAGTTATATTAAACTTTTTAATAATACATAATTAATTGAATTTTATTTGAAAAAAAGATTTCATGTAAAATTCACTCTTGATAGGCAAATTCTATTCCAATTATTCAAAAACAGAAGATGTGAACATGAATCACTGAATTGATTTTTCAAGTGATTTTTATTGTAGAAAAGTATTCTCCAATTATTAAAGTGAGATGTTCTAATTTAAAATTGCAATTATATGTGTCTTGAAAAAGAATTAAGATAAACGTTCAAAGATTCCTGCAATACCCTGGCCACCTCCCACACAAGCAGTTACCATACCATATCTTTGATCTCGCCGCCGCATCTCATTTAACAATTGAATAGACAGTTTTGCACCTGTACAACCTAAAGGATGACCAAGTGCAATTGCTCCACCATTTACATTTACAGATTCAGGATTCAGTCCTACAGTTTTAATTACTGCCAGCGCCTGAGTTGCAAATGCTTCATTCAATTCCGTTTGCTCAATGTCATTTAATTTTAATCCCGCTTGCTTTAATGCTTTTGGAATTGCAACACAGGGTCCTATTCCCATATAAAGCGGATCCACTCCGCCCACTGCACAAGAAACTAATCTTGCAATTGGTTCTAGTTTGAGTTCCTTCATCATCTCTTCACTCATAACAATACAAAATGCAGCTCCATCTGAAGTTTGGGATGAATTTCCAGCCGTAACCACTCCGCCGTTTTTAAATACTGCACGCAAAGAGCCTAATCCCTCTATTGACGTTGATCTGCGTATACCTTCATCTGTATCCACAACGTGAGATGATTCCACACGCTTACCCTCTTGCACAAACACATCTTCTACAGTAATAGGTACAATCTCGTCTTTGAACCTTCCACCATCAATCGCAGCAATTGCCCTTTGATGGGATTGAAAAGCAAACGCATCTGCATCCGATCTGCTCACCTCATACTTTTTTGCAACAGCTTCCGCAGTAGCTCCCATAGAAACATGGTAGTTAATATTTTCCATCGCCGCCTTATAACTTGGCGCTAGTTTGTATCCGGTCATGGGAACCATACTCATACTCTCAGTTCCTCCCGCAACATATACATGGCCAAATCCTGCCTTTATTTTCCCCACTGCCATCGAAATAGCTTCCAAACCAGATGCACAAAATCTATTAATCGTAATACCAGGCACTTCTTCGCCCAGTGCTCTGGCCGAAATTAATCTACCTATTTGCAAACCTTGCTCACCCTCTGGCATCGCATTACCCACTATAACATCATCTATGCGCTTAGGGTCTAGTTCTGGAACCTTGGACATTAAATGCTTAATGACATCCACCGCAAGATCATCTGATCTGTAATTTTTAAATCCACCTCTTTTTGATTTGCCTACTGCTGATCTATATCCACTTATTATATATGCTTCCATAATTTAGTTTGCTTATTGCTGTGATCTAATGTTTTAATTCCGCAAAGGTTTGTTATTCATTAACATGTATTGAATACGATCCAATGTTTTTTGATTCCCTAAAAGACTTAAGAACCCCTCTCTCTCAAGATCTAAAAGATACTGTTCACTTACTTTTTGCGAACTAGTCAAATCTCCTCCACACATGACATAGGCAACCTTATTCGCTATCTCTACATCATAGTCTGACATGTATTCTCCTAATCTGAATTCATTGACTGCTGTATATAAGGTGGCAAGACCACCTCTTCCCAATACCTCAATATCAGTTCGTGGTGTTGGAGCAACATAGTTTTTAGCAAGTTCAAGCACCTTTTCTTTCGCTTTTGAAATATTCCTAATCGTATTCACTGACACCTCATCTCTGTGCGACAACAGGTAATTGTGCGTAAATCCTTCCCAGGCAGAAGTAGAAACACTCGCCGTAGCAATCGCTTTAAAGTGCTCTATTAACGTTGGAATCTTTACATCACCTTCAAAGTATTTATCTGATGCACGTAAAGCCATCTCTTTAGTGCCTCCTCCTCCAGGAAGAAGACCTACACCCACCTCCACAAGTCCTATGTAAGACTCAGCGGCAAAAACTCCTGCATCGCAATGCATGGATATCTCGCAACCGCCACCAAAAACATAACCCTGTGTAGCAACGACAACAGGAATTTTGGAAGTACGTATGCGCATATTCACCTGCTGGAAACCATGCACTAGATCTGAAAGCTTAGTGAAGTCTTTTTGCATAGCGACCATTCCTATGTTCATTAGATTAGCGCCTACAGTAAAATTCTTAGCATTGTTTCCTATGACTATGCCTTTCCATCCCTCTTCTTCTGCTTTTTGTATGGCCTCTACAATACCTTGACCTATACCTTCGCCTATAGCATTGCTCTTGCTCGTAAATTCTAAACACATCACACCATCTCCTATATCATGTACCGTGCATTCGCTGTTTTTTAGAACTGGGGATAGATCTTTTAATGTATTTAAAACTATAATATCTTCTGTTCCAGGTATAAGTTCATATTTGCCTGAAGAGAAATCAAAATATTTACGCTGCGCGTTTTCTACCTTATAAAAACTACTTACGCCTGAGTCTTGCATTTTTTGCACCCAGTCAGGTAGTGTCTCTCCACAAGTTTTGATTATTTCAATTCCCTTTTCTAACCCTATAAGGTCCCAATATTCAAATGGTCCATAGTCCCATGCGTACCCTGCACGCATCGCATCGTCAACACTGTATATATTATCTGCGATCTCTGGTAATCTATTTGCGGTGTAGGCTAGGAGGGAGGCAAAATATTCTTTCAAAAATAAATTTCCCTTTTCTTCTCCTTCTACAAGCGTCTGGATTCTCTTATCCATTATTTCTATGTTCCTCGCAGCTCCTATAGATGGGAGTCTTGGTTTAATCGCTGGAGCATATTCCAGTGTCTTGAGGTTTAGCGCCTTTATAATGCGTTTACCCTTATCATCCAGCTCCTTTGTACGTTCGTAAAATCCCTTTTTTGTTTTATTCCCTAAAAATTTATTCTCTATCAAAAATTTGAAATAAGCGGGAAGTGCTTTCCCTTTCAGCGTTTGGTTATATTCATCATCCGCATTCTCCACAACAAACTTCGTAACTTTTTCTCCAGTATCAAGACCTACAAGATCTTGTAGTCTAAAAGTTCCCGTCTTTGGCCTTCCAATTAACGGCCCCGTTAAGGCATCTACTTCTTCTATCTTAAAATCAAACTTCTCAGTTAATTCAAATGTCTTTGAACCAGACATAACCCCTATCCTGTTTGCGATAAAGGCAGGAGTATCTTTACATAATACCGTTTCCTTTCCAAGATACGTATCCCCAAATTCCATGAAAAAATCAGTCAGCGCTTGATCTGTTTCTTTAATAGGAATAATCTCCAAAAGACGCATGTACCTTGGCGGATTAAAAAAATGCGTACCTAGAAAATTCTTTTTAAAATCTTCAGACCTACCTTCTGCAAGCATATGAATTGGAATACTTGATGTATTCGAACTAACAATTGCTCCTTGCTTCCGCAAGGCATCTACTTTTTCAAAAATCTGCTGCTTGATATCTAGACGTTCTATTACAACTTCAATGATCCAGTCTGCATCTTTTATTTTTTCAAAGTCATCCGTAAAATTACCAGTTGTGATGCGCTTGCTAAACCCCTTATCATAAAATGCAGCAGGCTTGGTTTTTATAGCAGCTTTCAAGGCTGCATTAACGATCGAATTTTTAACAACAGGATTGTTCTTGTCTTCTTCTTTGAGATCAAAAGGTGCGATATCTAAAAGAAGTACCTCCATTCCTATATTGGCAAGGTGAGCAGCAATTCCTGATCCCATAACTCCGGATCCTAGTACTGCAGCTTTTTGTAATCTATATGGCATAATGTATTCTTGTTGTATGAAAGTATAATATTAAGCTGAGTTTTCCATCCGCCCAATATAGGTACATCTTATTATCTGTATAAATTCTCCCATCTATATCACCATTGGTCTCTAAGATATGAGATATTTATTTAACTCCAAGTTAATTTATTTTTTGCTTAAAAACTACATTATATAATGTTATATGCACATAATTTGTTTTAAATCCAGCATTTTTAATTAAAATTATTTAACTTCAAGTACAATTAATAAACTAAATCAATCAAGAATGGCTAATTACATGGACATGGATACCCTCAAGTTTCTTCTCTACGAAGTATTTGAGACAGAAAAACTGACTGAATTAGAAAGATATTCAGAATACGATAAATCGTCCATTAACATCATGCTAGATTCTGTGAAATCTTGGAGTGATAATGTTTTCTTTCCTGCATTCAAAGAAATGGATGAACAGGCTGCTTATTTTAAAGATGGTAAAGTGATCGTCCACCCAGTTGTAGGTGAAATGATGAAAATATCCGGTGAGAACGGATGGATAGGAGCGACCTTTTCTTATGATGACGGCGGTATGCAATTGCCTCACATTATTTTTATTGCGGCAAGTCACATCATTGAATGTGCAAATAATAGTATAACTGGATACATGGGCCTCACGGGAGGTGCAGCAAATTTAATTGTGAGTTTTGGCTCTCAAGTCTTAAAAGACAAATTTGTTCCTAATATGATAGCTGGCAAATGGGCTGGTACGATGTGTTTAACAGAACCGCAAGCCGGGAGCTCACTCTCGGATATTTCTACATTAGCAAAAAGAAATGAAGACGGTACCTTTAACCTGAGCGGACAAAAAATATTTATATCAGGTGGCGATCATGAATACTGCGAAAACTTTGTTCACCTGGTCATTGCCAGGATTGAAGGAGCACCTCTTGGCACAAAAGGGATTTCTCTTTTTGTAGTGCCTAAAATGCGACACGACGATTCAGGAAATCTTGTATCAAATGATGTCACAACTGCAGGTGATTACCAGAAGATGGGACAGAAAGGATATTGCACAACTCATCTCGTGTTTGGCGAAAAAGAAGATTGCCAGGCTTGGTTAGTAGGAGAGGAGAACATGGGGCTTAAGTATATGTTTAAAATGATGAACGGCGCTAGAATAGATGTGGGACTTACTGCAGCATCTACTGCTACAGCCGCTTACCATGCTTCTTTGCAATACGCTAAAGAAAGACCTCAGGGAAGAAGGATTCTTGCAAACGGTCAAAAGAATTCCGCTGAAGAGCAAACATTTATTATTAATCACCCAGACGTACGTCGCATGCTTATGCTTCAAAAATCTGTCGTAGAAGGCTCACTAAGTTTGCTTATGGAAGCAACACATTATCATGATCTTTCAGTAGCAGGAGAAGAAAGTAAACGCGAATATTATCACGATCTTCTCGAGCTATTAACACCTATCGCTAAAACATATCCTTCAGAAATGGGACGTGTGTCTATTAGTAACGGTTTGCAAGTTCTAGGAGGCTACGGCTTCTGCACAGATTTTCCGCTAGAGCAATATTACCGTGACATACGTATCATGGCATTGTATGAAGGCACTACAGGAATTCAGTCATTAGATCTTTTGGGAAGAAAGTTGGTAATGAAGAATGGCGTTGCTATGCAACATCTCATGAAAGAAGTGAATGTTACTATTGAGGAAGCTTTGGCAAATGATGAATTGAGCATTTATGGAACCCAGCTTAAAGATAAGATGGAAGAAGCGCAAGAAGTTATCATGCATCTCCTTCAATACGCCATGAAAGGGGAACACGAACGCTTTGTGTCAGATGCAACCGTGTTTATGGAATATATGAGTACTGTTGCAATCGCATGGCAATGGTTAAAAATGGCTAATGCTGCTAAGCTTGGCCTGATTACTGGAAACAAAGAATTCGACGCAGATTTCTACCAAAGTAAAATCCATACAATGCGTTTTTATTTTAAATATGAACTACCTAAAACACTAGGATTAAAAGCAACTCTCATGCACCCAGAAACTCTTACACTTGCTGAGTCTGATGCTTCTGTCTTTGCATAAGGTTTAGAATAATAAAATTATTTGGGCGTGCCCCTGACCCTTGCATACGCAAGACTCAGCGTCGGAGTATTCCAGGCTCCCTATTCGGTCGGTCCTCCTCTACGAGGATGACTATACCCTCCATGTTCCTCACGCAATGCGAGATGGTAAACGTTAGATACTAGATACTAGATTGTCTTGGCTATATAATAAAACTTATCGCCTTTTTTGAACTTGAACTTTCATTTTCATTTTCATTTTCATTCCCATTTCCATTCCAAATTACAATAAGATACTAGACTGTCTTGGCTATATAGTAAAACTCATCGCTTTTTTGAACTTGCACTTGCACTTGAACTTGAATTTCCATTCCCATTTTTCATTTTCATTTCCATTTCCATTTCCATTCCCATTTTCATTTCCATTTGAATTTTCATTTTCATTTCTATACCATACCATTCCATTCCCTCCGTCTCCCAAAAAACAAGAGAGCCACCTCCCGATGACTCTCCTAATTTAGCAATAGAAAAGATTAATGAATAATAATCCTTTCTATATACTCTGAGTCCTCCGATTTGATGAAGAGCACGTACATTCCCTCCGCGAAGTCCTCCAGAGAAATCTTTAAATCATTTTCATCTGCAGAAAATTGTCTTTGTGTATAAATTAGTTTTCCTGTCAGATCATAGATCGAAATTTCAGTATGATTGGATCCTTTTGGAAAATGGATATGAAGATCACCCTCGTTAACAGGATTTGGGAATATCTGATATTTGGACGAGAGTTCTGCGTTGACATATACAGTCACAATATCTGTCTTATTCGTTTCACCATTATAATCCACCTGCGTAAGACGATAATAATAAACTCCATTTTGTTCTAAATCAGAATCTTGGAATTCGTAATCTAATCTTTCCTGACTGTTTCCTGCTCCTTGAATAATCGCAAGTTCTTCAAACTTAGCATTTTCAATTTTTCGTTCAAGAATAAATTTTTCATTATTTACCTCTGTCGCTGTAGCCCATTTTATTAAATTATATGCGCCCATCTGTCTGGCATTGAAGTCTAAATATTCTACGGCCAGAACGCCATCTACTAAGCCTATGTCAATGTTTGGAATATGAATGCCAGGCGATAAAGAATAAAACGCAGTCGTATTAGGACCATTCTCACCTGTAACATCGCTATCCATGTCATCATCATTGCCCATGTTAAAATCAGTAGGACCAAAGCCAGCAGGTGGAATCACTTTAAAAAAGTAATCTTCTTTTTGCAAATCACTAATAAAGTATTCTCCATTCTCATCAGAAATAGATTCTGCTATCATGGTACCTTCATTGTCATATGCTTGCACTTTGACGCCTTCTAGTTTTTGTTCAAATGATTCTTGCGTACCATTCGCATTGTCATCCTTCCACACAAAATCCCCTGCAGAAGCTCCAAGGTAGAACCCGGCACCAAGGTCACATTTTTCATCGCCGCTCACTACAGTAAATTCATCAGAGGTGTTAGGCCCAAAAAACATATCGAGATCACTATCTATATAAGGATCATTTCCTACAAACGGTTGGGCAAGCACAAGTCCGTTAAGTGGTGTGCCTACTTCAAGGTAATAAGTACCCGGTCCCACACAGAATTTGAACCATCCATCTGTAGAAGGAGTTCCTGGCTTAAGAGTTGTATACATAGTTTGGTTTAAGACCCATGTATTTCCAAATTTTTTATACAGATTCACTTCTAAACCATTGATACCATTTTCTGTGAGATCTCTTATATCATTTTCATTGGTATCATACCACACATATTCTCCTACTGGGATACACTGATAGAAACCAGCATCAATATGTAGACTGTCATTAGCAAAACTTATTAGTTCGGTTCTAGGACCTCCATTGATCCAAAATGCATCACTATCTAATTCTTCATTTGTACCCTGTTGTGGATATGTAGGTTGGTAGGGTGCACCCAGATCATAGGTGATGTAATAATCATCAGGTGTTATGTTTTCAAATAGATACATGCCATCCGCATCAGTCGTCGTACTAGCAATTAAGACTCCATTTACATCATAGAGCATGACGTCAATATCCTCAAACCCAGCTTCTCCTATATCTTGTATACCATTTCCATTTATATCATGCCATACTAAATCTCCAATAGTGATTTCTGCAATAACAATTGCTGGTTCTCCTAGAACAATAGCAAGGCATGCTGTCACGCAATTGTTGTCATCTGTTATTTCTACATCGTATGTACCAGCTGGCAATCCTGAAAAAGTAAATGTTCCATCCATGTTATCCACAGGTGCTGTAGGAACCCCATCTAGAAGGAATGTATAAGGTGTTGTTCCACCATTAACTCCAATAATAATGGAACCATCTGAGGCACCAAAAACGGAAGCATCTATTACATCTATAACATTGCATAGCAACTCTAATGGCTCTGTAACCGTTATGGGACCACAAGTTAACGTGCACATGTTGTCATCTGTAATTTCTACAGTGAAGCTTGTTGCACCCAGGTTTTCAAAAGTGTATGAACCTCCTCCATTATCTATTGGAGTTACAGGATCGGTATTTATTGTAAATGTATAATTACCCGTCCCACCGCTGACAAGAATATCAAAACTTCCATCCTTAAGGTTAAAGCAACTCACATCTACAATGCCATCTTCTGTGCAACTTAATTGAGTTGGTTCGCTAACAGTAACCACGGAGCATGTGCTTACGCACATATTTGCATCTGTAATTTCTACTGTATACATTCCCGCTGCAAGCCCATCAAAAGTAAATGATCCTCCGCCGTTATCAGTAGGAGTAGTACTGACGGTATTTAATGTAAACGTATATGCCATTGTTCCACCAGTAACTAAAATATCAAAATTTCCATCTGAGAATCCGTTACAAGTTGCATCGCTTGAACCATCAAGTGCGCAAACGAGAGCATCCGGTTCTGCAATTGTTACAACTGAACATGTGCTTACGCACATATTCGCATCCGTAATTTCTACGGTATACATTCCCGCAGCAAGTCCATCAAACGAAAAAGATCCGCCACCGTTATCTGTTGGTATTGCGCTTACTGCATTTAAAGTAAACGAATAAGTCGTTGTTCCTCCAGTGACTAAAATGTCAAAACTTCCATCAGAGAACCCGTTACATGTCGCATCGCTCGAACCATCAAGTGCGCAAACAAGAGCAT
>CALCMJ010000121.1 GCA_937967615.1 uncultured Saprospiraceae bacterium | reverse complement strand
CCAAAGATGCTCATAAGGAATGATCTCTATTTCTGCAGCCTGCTCAGAAATATTCATAGGTGTTTCTTTTAGGCGTTTGTGGTATTTTACCACATAGCGCTGAAGGCGCACAGGATGAAAATCTGCATCAGGAAGTTTTTGCAGCATTTTTATGAAGGCATTGCTTCTCAGCGTTTCATCATTTCTGAGGTAGCGGAAAGAATACTGGCCTAGGGCATTTAAACGATCTTCAATAAGATCTTCTTTTTTATTAATGAAGAGGAATAGAACGTGAATTATTAGTATTGCAACATTGAGTCCACGTTTGTCTTTAGAGAAGTGGGGAACTTCATTAAGAAATCTTGAAATACGGAAAGGTCTTAGTCTCTTGTCTTTATCTCCATCTTCTATAACTTTCCTCATTTTAATGAGGAGTTGCATGTAAGCTTCTTTGACAAGCCAAGGTTCTCTAAAAGTATCATAAAGTTTTTTAAATGATTTATTAGAGGTGACGTCATAAAGATATTCATATGCTTCTTGATATTTTCGAATCGCAAGATTAGAGTTAAATAAATGATTTCTGATATTGTTCCACGCAGTGCTACCTTGTCTTGGGTTAAGTTTTAATGCTTCTTTATAGGTTTTAATTGCAGAGTTAAATTTACCTAAGGATTGGTAGGAAATACCTAGTTTCTGAATAAAACTAAATTCACCAATTTTAGAAAATTTACTTTGAGACCTAAAATACTCCAATGCTTGTTTAGATACCTTTTCTGTTTCTTGATAATTGTTATTTAAGTAGGATCTAAAATATAAGGCATTGAATGCATCAAGTTTAAAATTAAATGATGTGGGGAATTCAATATTATTTTTTATCGTTTCCATAGCAATCATTATTTCTTTTGGTGTATGAAAATCAAGATTTGTTTTTTGCTGTGATATTAAATGGCCATAAAAATTAAAACATTTCCGAGCACCTATTTCCAAAAGTAAAATATTTTGTAGCTCATTTACTTTATTATGATAGTAGGAGTCTTTTTTCTTGTCATATTTAAAAACGCTAAAATGAGTGCTTAATTCTAAACTCAGAATTAGAGCTAAGTCAATCATCTCAAACTTCTCTGCTAGTTTAAATGCTTTTTCTGCCAAAACCATTGCTGCACCCGTATGACCTTTAGTTCTCAGGATTTTTACGGCGGCAACAAGATGGAATGCTCTCACCTGTGTTTTTTCGAATTCAAACCTGCTAAATTTTTGGACATCAATAAAGAATAGAGTATTCAATAGTCTATTTGTTAGTCTTTTCTTCACATCTTGAAACTTCTTTTTAGCTTTCACATTACCATATAAATATATAACTGCTTCTTCTTCGGAATTGATCAATCCAGAACATACAGCATCGTAAAGTTTATTGGTAAGTAGTTTTGGGTTATGGTCCTGACCTAAGACTTCAATGTGCTTAATCTTTTGTTTACTGACTACTTCACACAGAGCTAGAATATCTTCCATTTCTTAGTATTTGATATTTATAATTCATTGAAAAAGAGTTAGTTATATTTTGCAATGATGTGTATAATGTACTACTATCATCCAATTAAATTTAGCGAAGTGTAATTTTAATATTTCTGTATAATTTTAGTTTTTATAAAACACAAAGTATTGATATAAAGTATATAAGAATAATTATCGTGTCTATTATAAGAAAAAACTATCAGTTATAATCTGCTTAACTGTAATGCTTATCCGGTCACCTTTTGCATAGGTTTGACATATATGATTACAGCAACTAATTAATGATGTGATCAATTTAGCTGCTCGATTTAACTAAATAACCAAGAAATGCAAAAGACACCCTTTTTATTTTTTCTATTGCTACTCCTGATGCCAAACGCGGATATAAATGCTCAGTGTAAATTAATTCTAGAGTATGATGAAGCGGGGAATAGAGTATACCGTGGGCATGGCTCTACAGAGGCTGCAGATTTAACAATTACACTCACACTCATACCAACGAATATCAATGGCCCAACCACTTTATTTTTTCGAGCGCAAGTTTCAGAGATTGCAGGAAATTGCGCTGTGGGTGATATAACAGTTGTAACGTCAGACGATTCCAAGTTTACATTTACTTATGACCCAAGCCTAATTAATTATGGTCCATTTTCACTAAACAATCCTGACTGGGAACATGATGCAACTAGTTATCCGGGCCTGCATTTATACAAGAATAGTCAAAACCTTGCCGCAGGCGCAACCTCTTCCTTTGGTATTGAAGGTGTTTATGATCCACAGGGTACCAGTGGAGTAACCCCCTTTACATTCACTATCATCGTAGGAAGTGGTGGTGAAACGAATGGCAATAATAATAATGATGCTGAGAGACTTATTTTTCAATCGAATTAAGAACTGAGTATTTCGAAAACATAAATAAATAATATGAAAAACACTTATTTTTTCTTCTATCCTTTTTTGATACTAGTAGTAGGTATTGTTATGAGTTGCTCTACAACGGAAATGGCAAACGGAATGAATGATACTACTATGAATGTTAGTCCGATGGTTCTAAATAATATGGTTTGTCAGCATGACTCTCTTTCTGTTGATACTCTTGTTTTCGATTTAGGTGAGGGAGATATCCTTACTTTGGCTACAGTATTTTCTCCCAATGATGATGGTGAGAATGACTTATTCTATCCGAGAATTTCTAATTCAGATTATTTTATTGAAATCCAACTTTATCAAATATACACTCCAGAAGAATGGGATACAGCAAGATTAATGTACAGTACTAGTGCTTTAGTTTACGATGAATCAAATTATCCTAGGAACGCGTGGGACGGAATAAGTAAATATACAGACGATACGTACAAAGCAGAGCATGAAGGCGCATTTAGGTTCAAATTTAGAGTAAGTAAGTATGACAAGAATAGTCTTGAAAATGTTGCCAATATAAATATTGAGGGTTGGGCTTGTTCAGATAGAACAAATTAATTAACCAGTTAAATTAAAACAATGCATTCATTTAAATTAAGCTCAATTTTGGGCATGGGTTTACTATTCGTATCTCTAAATCTATTTTCACAAGTAGTAACATATGATACACCCATTACACAGCAAGATTTTGATTCTTATCAAACAGATATTTCATTGGATGTAGGAGCAACAGGAGGAAGTGCCTCTGCAGCAAATGGAAATTCAAACTATACAATTCCAATTCAATTACCTCCTGCTACAAATGGTTTTGCACCAAATATTTCATTGGTCTATAACAGCGGCGGGGGTAATGGTCATCTTGGTTATGGATGGCAAATTTCTGGCTTGTCAGCCATAACAAGAGGCGCAAAATCAATTATGCATGATGGAGAAGTGAGTCCTGTATCTTTAGATGTGGACGATGCATTTTATTTTAATGGTAGCAGATTAATCAATACTAACTCTAATAGATACACAAAGGAGGTGCATGATTATAGTGTCATACAGGCAATGGAAATTACTGAAAACGGCCCTACATGGTTTCAGGTAGAAATGAAAAACGGAATTATATTGGAGTATGGCAAAGATCATAATTCTACATTTTTATCTGAGGATGGATCTGAGATACTTGCGTGGAAGATAAACAGAATGTATAGCCAAGAAGGAAATTATATAGATTTTATATATAGCAACCCCAGCCACAGAGATCATAGGATTACCGATATTATTTTTACTGGAAATACGAATACTGGACTTGCTCCTTACAATTCTATTAATTTTAATTACTTAGAAAGGGGAACGCATACAATTACTACTTATGAGGCTGAACAAATAGTAGAATTAAGATATGTATTAGCCAATATAGAAGTAACAACAGAAGGGGGTCAATTGTTCAAGCGTTATGAAATGAATTACGCTTCTGACCAAATCAATGTGTTTTTAAAGTCTATAACGGAATTTGGAACTAATGGGAACAAACTCAATCCTACAATTTTTAGGTATGGAAATGAGACTACTCTATTAGAATATAAAACGGTTGGGACTCATCCAACTACATCAGAACAACTTTATACTGGAGATTTTAATGCGGATGGATATTCAGACAAACTGGTTGCAAATATTGAAGAGATAGACGGTGAATTTTATCATGCATCGTATTCTATTTTTACAAAGGATCCTGATCCATCTAATGAAAATTTTGATTTCCAGTTTGAAAAAATCTTATCAGAACCTGGATTGTTAGGGGAAGAAATAAATCAATATAATTTTCTTTCAGCAGATTTCACTGGAGAAGGAAGAGATGATGTTCTTTATCTTTTTTCAGACGAACTTAATCCATCTGGGACACGTGTGCTTACATCAATGTCATTACATGAGATAAATGCAGGAGGCTCTTCAGCGTATGTACAAGATCTACCTTTAGTGCCGGGCATGGGGACTACTTTTTATTCAAATAGAAAGCCTATGACTACAGGTGATTTCAACGGTGATGGAGTAATGGACATACTTTTAGTTTTAGCGAATGATTATATCGTAGTAAACGGATGGGATACCATACTTGATGATTATCGTGCATATGTTTACTATGGAAATATTTCTACTGGATTTGAAGAAATTAATTTGACGGGAAACTATGTCATTGGAATTGGTGATTGGGATGTAGAAAACATCAACGCGATTGATATTGATGGGGATGGGAAAAATGAAATTATGATAACAACTGGAGCACAATCAGAAATATTTTCTCTAACTGGTAATGTTGGAGTATCAGTAAATGGAGCTGTCCTAGGATATCCATCTGAATGGCATCTAACATTCTTTGGAGATTTTAATGGTGATAAAAAGACAGATCTACTAACAAGAGTTGGATTAAATGATAACGATGGCTTATGGGAAATTGGATATAGCAATGGGTCTAGCTTTTTAAGCGAAGGGAATACTTTTGATTGGACATCATTGCCGCCTGACATAAATGAAGACTATGAGGGAGAGATGTTATTGATAGGAGATTACAATGGAGATGGTAGATCAGACATTGCCAGAGGTTATAATTGGAATTCAGAACAGACCATTTATATGTTTTTTAACACAGGTACAAATTGGGTATATGATTATAAAGTAGTATCTGAAAATGCAGACAATAACAGTTTTGGTGTCCAAGATTTTAATGGAGATGGAAGGTCTGAGGTGTTACGAATTCAAACTGGAACATATGGACTATCAAAAATATTAAATTATAATCCAGAAGGTGAAGAATTTCTACTTCAGGGGGTAAAAAACGGTTTGGGCAAAGAGACGAACATGACTTATTATAGAATGACAGAAACTGCAATCTATTTTAGGACAGAAGAAACGGAGCATCCTATAAATACCGTCAAAATGCCTATCCATCTTTTAGGAACAATTCAAAGAGAAAATCTACCATCAGAGGGTTATACTTATACCAATGCAAAACTACATAAGGAGGGAAGAGGTATTATGGGTTATGAGAAAATTGAAAAATTCTACAGTAATAATATTAGTGTAGAAACACATAATGTTTTTGATCCTATACAAAATATGCTGATTCCTGAAAAAACGGAGGAATATCATTTAGGCAATTTGACAAAGCGGGCAACGCCCACACACCAGATTATAAAAAGGGAGGATGCAATTGATGAGATTGATTATTTTATTCACAACGTTACTGGTAATACGGAAGATAATTTTTTTACGGGAACTAACAAAACACAGCTTTCTTTTTATGACCCTTTTGGGAATGTAGAATATTTTGAAGAATCTATAAACGGGATAGAGTCAAAAACTGTAGACATGGTGTATGGAGCATTTGGAGGCCCTGTTCCTAATGTTGCAACTAGCATTATAACAAACACAAACAGATCACTTTCATCATTTCAAACACATGTTGAAAAAACCTACAATGCCTTTGGCCAAGTGACTTCAAAGACTATTAATCCAAATGAGCAAAAGTCGACGACCACAAGTTATTCATATAATGATTTTGGAAATTTGATTTCATCAACAATAAATGCAGATGGTTTAACAAGCAGAACAAACAGTCAAGTTTTTGACAATAAGGGAAGATATGCCATAGAAAAAACAAACGCACTTGGACAGACAACATTTTACAGTTATGATTCTCAATTTGGTCTGCTAATAGCAGAAACAGGCATTGATGAATTAAGCTATTTTTATGAATATGATGAATGGGGAAGAAAGAAAAAGACGACTTTCCCTCTGGGTTTTGACGTGAATGAGTCATACAGCTGGGGAGGTGCATTTTCTTCTTATTCTCATGAAATTTCACATCCAGGTAGATCAAATGTTACAAGAAGTTATGATGTCCATAATAGAGTTACGACTGTTCAGGAAAGTGGTTTTGGTTTCAATCAAACTAAAACGAGTAGCACCGTTTATGACGACAACGGAAATGTTTTTTATGAAACCAGCCCTTCAGGATTTGTAACTACATATTATTATGATAATCTGCTAAGGCCTATAAAGCTAGAAACTGAATTTGATGAAACAAATCTTGCTTATAGTTATTCATCTGGCAATCTCACTACAACAACAACAAATAGTACAGGACAAACAATTGAAGTGAAAGATGCCACTGGTAAAATTATTTCTACAACTGATGAAGGAGGGACATTAGAATATAAATATCACGCGAATGGTGAGATAGAAGAAATTTATTATGATGGCACATTGATGGGGGAAATTGATTATGATGCTTTTGGAAGGCAAACAAAGCTTGTAGATATCAATGCCGGGACATCGTACTATGATTATGACGCATTTGGGCAATTAGAAAGTGAGATATCTCCTACTAATAATATAACCAACTTCAGCTACAATGAACTTGGGATGATCTTAAGCAGAAATGGCGTAGAAGGAAATACAAGCTATGAATACCATGTCCACGGGGGAGATATTAATAAAACTAAAATGGTCACTGATTTTGAAGGTAACGTTGAAAATTACATTTATGACAATTTCGGTCGGCTCCTCAATTTGACGCATAATGTAGATGGAACAAACCATATTTTTGAGTTTGAATATGATCAATACGATAATCAGATTAATAAAAAATTCCCGTCTGGTTTTGAATTGAATTATCAATATACTAGTAATGGTTATTTGAAAAAGATTACAGATGCTAGTGGTTCACAAGTTATTTATGAGAACCTTGCAATGAACTCTTTGGACCAACATGTTAATTATAGGAGCATAATACAAGGAGTAACAGAAAATACGGCCATTTCTTATAATCATTCAATTCCAATTCAAATAATAAATGGAACAAAGAATACCTTATCGTACGATTGGGATTTTGCAACAGGTAATCTACTTGGTAGGACTACTGCTTACGGTGCCATGGGAACACACATTGAAATTTTTAACTATGATGATTTAAATCGACTATTAAGTCAGGAAATAGTAGGAGCTGGGATAATAAATTCTGGGTATGCAGCGAATGGGAATATTTTATTTAAGGAAGATGCAGGTGCTGACTATGGCTATGATACAGAGAGAGTTAACGCGGTAAATTGTATTAATAGCCCAGACTATACTCAACTATCAATGTACCAGCAAGATATTGAGTATACAACTTTTTATCAACCAATGTCTATTTCTGAGAATGACCATGTGCTTAATTATGTTTATAATTCTGGTCAGGAAAGAATAAAATCAAGTCTGACAAGGCCTGATGGCAGCACGGATGAACGATTATACTTAGGAGACTATGAAAAATTTAACGGAGTGGATTTGCACTATATAAACGTTGGTAGAGGGGTACATATGGTAGTGGAGAGGAATGGATCCACAGATACATATTATAGAAGCATGACTGATTATCTAGGTTCTGTGATGTATTTAGGTGATACTGGAGGAAATGAATTTCATTTTAATTATGATGCATGGGGTAGAGATAGAGATGTAAATGATCTGAGCTATTTGTCCGATGTGCCTGACAAACCAGATTGGTTTAACAGAGGCTATACAGGTCACGAACACTTACATGAATTTCAATTGATAAACATGAATGGACGTCTGTATGATCCAGTAATTGGAAGGATGTTGAGTCCTGATAACAATATACAAGCGACAGGGTATACGCAAAACTATAACAGATATAGTTATGCAATGAACAACCCATTGAAATATAATGACCCAGACGGAGAATTTATTTTGGAAGCCCTAGTTGGAATTGGTGTAAATGCAGTTATTAATCAAATTAAAGGTGATCCCTTATTACAAGGATGGGCAGGTGCGGCATTTGGAGGATTGATGTCTGCAAGCGTTATCTCTACGATAGTTGGAACTGCAAGTAATCACTTACCGTCTTTTGATATCAATTTAGGAGGAGGTTTTGGATTAAGTATTTCGCCAGCATTAGCGTTTGGTTCAGGAGGCGTTGGACTGGGTGCAAATGCTACTTTGAGCTACACAGACAACAACTTTTCTATTGGTACTAGTTATGGGTTCACCAAATTTAGTAAATTTAGCGCAATGAATACTACTGATGTTGACACACCTATACATGTGTCAGGATGGGAAAGGAGATTGGGATGGGGGGCTAGCTGGCAGACGGACAACATTTTATTTAGCTGGGGGACAACAAAATTTTATGGACTTTTTCCACAAACAACAGGATTTGTTACATTTGGTACCCCAACAGTAAATTTTACTTTTGACAACGATGTGCATTCTTTTGGACTACCATTAGGTGATAATGGCGATAGGCATAGGTCAGCAGGAGTAACGTTGCAGATTGGGGATGTTGAATTAGGGTTACTAATGTTTACAGGTGATCCCGGGTATTCTAAGAGAAATATAGATACCGAAGCACAGTACTTAGATTCTAAAAATGGACTTTATTTGACAAGTGAACAGGGGAATCCGGATTCTCATAGGTTAGGAGCATTATTTATAAGTATGGGTGGATATAGATTAGGGGTCAACAGTGAGGGAATAAGGCACAAAATTCAAAATCAATTAATCCATAATTCTCCTTTTGTTGGTTCGCCATATTTTAAAGTTTTAAATATTCCATCTAATGTTTATGGAGGGAGGTACAATAGAAACCCATTTACAACCTGGTAAAATCTATAACTTGAAAAAATTAATTTTATTCCTTTGTCTTTTTTCATCATGCATCTTTCACAAAGATGATGTACTAAACCTTAAAAGAGAAAATATTATAACTTCAAACTTAAGACTAGATGGATATTACTTTGACAAATATGAGGTCAACAATGTAGAATATCTTAACATCTATTTTCTTTACAAGAATGGAGTGATACTATATGGATCTGCAATTGAATTTTCTAGAATAAATGAAAGAGAAAGTAGTTTTAGGAACAACAATTATTATGAAGCAGCAAAAAATAATAAAGTATGTTGGGGGGTTTTGTCTTTAGGTAAACATGAAATCAAAATTGAAACATGGGCTATTGGCACAAAACCGCGCAAAGCAATTACTTATAAAGGAGAAATTCTCAATGATACAAGTTTCCACATTTCCGGGATGTATAATTCAAAAGGACAGAAAATACAAGGATTGGATGAACTCTATCATTTCAAAGCCTTTTCCCCAAAACCAGACAGTACGAATGTGTTTGTGAAATAGTACACAAGTCCATTTTGTCACGATTTTAAGAAAATCGCGGATAAATTATCGAATGGAAATTCACCTAGTGATGATAAAATAAACTTATTGAAAGAAAAGAATTTGATAAAAGCGATAATGTGTGCATGTATTGATGAATGGGAACAAAACGGCTGGGATGCGTCTGTTGATAATATTATTGACTTAAATTCTATTCCTGAGAGTTTTGGAGGTTCAATGATTGGAGGGCAATCATTTCTGTCCACAGTGAAATATGAAGGTCATACTTAGACCATTGAAGTCATGAATGTTGGCAACAATACAACTGGCAGTAGCCGGTTTGCAGGAGCACCAGGAATGGTAAGCCGCATAGGAGATTATATTTACTATAGGGCGGGTTACTTAACCTTTGGAGGTTTTTTAGTTAAAGGGTATAGTAATAGTGGTTCAGCCGTAGCTCAAATTGTAATATTAACTAATAAGCAATCATCTTATGATGCATTATCTAATTTGTGGAAATCTTTAAAAAATAATTGATGAGTAAAATAATAATTTTATCAATTATACTTTCATGTTCTTTTTTTAGTTCATGTAAGACGGAAGAACCACCATTGGAATTGTGGAGTCTCGCTAGTTCTACAGAAGCATTGTATTATATGGAAATTTACTTTCTCCATAACGGAACTCAGGGTTATTTTCGTCCTTATGCTCCTGAGGGAAATAAGGTCACTTTAGAAGACAATATTCTACAGATGATGGGAGAATCTTTTCAAGTAATTCAGAAAGATCAAAATCAGATGGTTGTGCAAAATGGATCATATGTTATGTCATTTCGAAATTGCGGATTAGTTAGTGGTTCAAAATATATTCTAGACTCGCTTACTATTCGTAGATCCATAATTTATAACTTGCACTTGTCAATAGTTTCAAAAGATTCGGCAAGAATTAATTTTGCACAAGAAATGTTGGTGGATTTTGAAAAAGGAGATTTCAAGGTGGGAAAAGAACTACAACTGAATGATAATAATTAGCATAATATTTTTTGAATATGAGAATATTAGTTGCAGTGAATGACAAAAAATGAGTTATTACAATCTTATAAATCAATCACCAAGTAAGTATCAGCGAATATCAATCTTGGTGGTGGATTTAGTGTAGGATTATCGCCTGCAATCGCATTTGGTTCTAACGGTTTAGGTATGGGAGCAAATGCAAATTTGAATTTTAACAGTAAATATTTTTCTGGCGGAATTGGTCTAGGGTTTACTGATTATTTGCGGTCACCTGGAGGCCTTGGAAATTCTGTAGAAACAAGATTTGGGTATGGCGCAAGTATCAATACTAGAATAGGAAAAGGCAGTCGACTTGGTAACTTGATGTTAGCAATTGGTGGTACTAAATTTGGCGGCACTCACGGCCAACATACTGGCTTCATTACGGTAGGTACTGAAAAGGTCAACTATACATTTGACAATGATGTGGGGAAACTGGGTCCCATTCCACTTGGGGACAATGGGGATAGATGGAGAACTGCTGGGAATAGGTTGCATTTTTATGGAATCGATTTGGGATTATTGATGTATTCAGGTGATCCAGGATTAAAAGGAGAAGATAGAGAAACTTATATAAATGAAGCTGGGAATAAGGTTTATGAAATTAACGGGGACGGAGCTGATCCCAATAGTCATCGATTAGGTGCTCTTTATCTAGGTTTTGGAAATACAAGGGTCGGATATAATTCAGAAGCTATTCGTGATGCAGTGCAAAATGAAATGATTCATAAAATGAAAGATGTTCCATATTTTCAAGTTATGGAGCTTT
Source organism: uncultured Saprospiraceae bacterium (assembly GCA_937967615.1). Lineage (GTDB taxonomy): Bacteria > Bacteroidota > Bacteroidia > Chitinophagales > Saprospiraceae > CALCMJ01. The sequence goes on along the minus strand of CALCMJ010000121.1, from coordinate 1,545 downwards.
TAAAACCTGGAATGTATGGAGGCTTTTATTCAAATAATATGTATACTACATGGTAAACAGGGTTAACAAATGATAAAGTCCATTGAATATATAACGATTTTGCTTTTACTTATGATTGTAACATTCACGGCTTGTTTGAGTACAAAAATTTACCCATTAAATATGGATCGTACTGATATTGAAGAATCCCCTATAAAACTAAATGGGTACTACTATAAAATTTATGGAGCAAATGATGAATTTGTCAAGATATTGTTTTTATACAAGAATGGGGTAATACTAGATGGGTCCAGTTTTTCAATTGAACATTTGGCTGATTTTGAAAAAAGATTTAGGTCTGGCATGTATGCTATTCAAGCCCAAAGATTTCGTGATAGCTGGGGAGTTTATTCAATTAAAGAAAAAGAAATTAAGATAGAGCAATGGTATTCAGGAAATAGGTGTTGTGAGACTTTTTTAAAAAGTGGAGACATTTTAAGTAGTTCAGAGTTTCACATTAGAAAAGCATATAATTTCAATGATAATACGATGAGTGAAAAAAATGAATTTTTTAAATTCAAACCCTTCCACCCTAAACCTGACAGTACCAATACATTTATTAATTAATGATAGAGTATGTTTGCTTTATAGTATAAAAATTACTTTATAATTCAAGAAATAAAAAACCAAGTAATGCATAACTCATACTTAAAATTATTTGCCTATTGATAGTCAGTATCTATTGCTTCTCAGCATGCTCTGACAAAGCTCCAGTAGTAGATAATACACCCAAAATATTATCCATAGCAGCTTGTATTCATGACTCTTTGCGTGTAGATACATTATACTACGATTTATGGGGATCAGAAATTAAGTTGCCTACTGTATTTACACCTAATGGAGATGGGATTGATGACTTTTTCTACTCTAGGTTTGAAGGAGATAGTATCGTTATAACGCAGTATTCAATAGAAACACAATGGGTCAGGCCCCATTGGACAGTAAATGATTCCCACGATTCACAACCCACGATCCAAGGTGGCCCGACACCTTGTTGAATGGATGGTTTTATAACACCCTACGATCCAAGGTGGCCCGACACCTTGTGTCTAAATTGTGCAAATCTCACAATGATCTAGATGATATAACCTACAAAATCGTATGAGGTGACACAATGGGTCAGGCCCCATTGGACAGTATACAAAATCGTATGAGGTATCACAATGGGTCAGGCCCCATTGGACAGTATGTGATTCCCACGATCTACGATCCACAACCCCCCGATCCACGATCCAAGGTGGCCCGACACCTTGTGTCTAAATTGTACAAACCTCACAATTTCCGATGTCGCACTAAGCTAAAACACCTAATGACGAAACACAATGGGTCAGGCCCCATTGAACAGTATATGATTCCCACGATCCACAACCCCCGATCCACAACCCCCGATCCAAGGTGGCCCGACACCTTGTGTCTAAATTGTGCGAACCTCACAATTTACGATGTCGCACTAACCTAAAATACCTAATGACGAAACACAATGGGTCAGGCCCCATTGGACAGTAT
>CALCMJ010000120.1 GCA_937967615.1 uncultured Saprospiraceae bacterium | reverse complement strand
AATCTGTTGATTGTCAAAACCAACAGAAATTGCTTTTTCTTCAATAGCATCAAAGTCAATTTGATCAACGTTTTTAAAAATGAAATCTAGTTGCGAAATAAGTTGATCAATAAATTGAACTTGCTCATTACTTAAAGTGCTCCTGTTCTTTACAAGATTTAGTTTAGCCTCCCATAGGCTTACTTTTTTATCAGGATGCATTACTTTAGTAATAGCGCGCTGAGCATCTAAAGGATAAGAAATCAACTCATTGTAATTTAGTAGAACCAAGTCATCTTTGTATTGTTCAACAAATTTATTGAGTTTAATTTCGTGTAATTTTTCAACTGTTGGTTTGTCTGTTTTTTGGCAGGCAACCACAAAGAATAGGGCGAATAACAAAAATAAATTTTTCATAAGTACTTTTTTTAGTTAAATAATATTTTCATGTTAATTACTCCCTTTGGTAAAAAGTGACCCGCTTTTCCAATTTTATTTCTATGTTTTACTATTTTCACTTAGCCTGATTAATATTTACCTTAATTAATAGTATGAAAAACCAAATCTCTCTCTCAGTTTTGTTTATTTTATTATGCTCTCTCTTGAACATCCAGGCACAAGACCTTCACAAAGACCTTCTCGAAAAAATAAAAATTAGGAACATTGGTCCCGCAGGAATGAGCGGACGGGTTACCGCTATTGATGTAGACCTCAGTGATGAAGACCGGATTTTTATAGGCACAGCCTCAGGAGGAGTATGGTCATCTGAAAATGGAGGAATTACCTGGGATCCTATCTTTGACGAAGCAGAAACTCAATCTATTGGATCTCTGAAAATTAATCAAAATAATCCCGACGAAATTTGGGTAGGAACAGGTGAAGGGAATCCTAGAAATTCTCATAACTCTGGAGGTGGCATATATAAGACGATTGACGGAGGGAAGAACTGGCATCGGATGGGTCTTGAAAAAACAAAAATAATTCATAGGATCCTTATCAGCAGCGAAAATTCAAATGTTGTATACGCAGGGGCAACGGGTCCAGCCTGGGGAGACTCGCAAGAACGTGGTGTGTTTAAAACTAATGATGGAGGAAAGACTTGGAATAAAATTCTCTATGTGGACCAGCGAACAGGAGTAGCGGATATGGTTATGGATCCTGTAAATCCAAATAAAATCTTTGTAGCAATGTGGGACCATCGCAGAACGCCTTGGGATTTTGTTTCAGGAGGAAAAGGTTCTGGGTTTTATAGAACAGTAGACGGAGGACAAAACTGGGATAAGATCTCTTATGAAGATGGATTACCAAAAGGAGATCTGGGAAGAATAGGAATAGCTATTTCACATTCAAAACCCAACATTATTTATGCTCTGATAGAAGCGGAAGAAAATGGATTATACAAATCTACAGACGGGGGCTATAAATGGAAATTGGTTTCTAAAAAAGGAATAGGAAACAGACCCTTCTATTACGCTGAGCTATATGTAGATAAGCAAAATGAAAATCGACTCTTTAATTTGTTTACCTATCTATCCAGATCTGAAGATGGAGGAAAATCATTTAAACAAATAGCAGACTACGGAAATGCTGTGCATCCAGATCATCATGCATTTTGGCAATCACCTACTGACCCTAATTATTTAATTGATGGAAATGATGGTGGAATGAACATTTCTAGAGATGGGGGAGATACTTGGCGTTTTGTTTCAAATCTTCCTGTTGGCCAGTTTTATCATGTTAATGTAGATAATGATTTCCCTTACAATGTCTACGGAGGAATGCAAGATAATGGCTCATGGGTAGGACCAGGCTTTGCGCTCAAGTCGGGCGGAATTACAAATCATGATTGGCAAGAACTCTACTTTGGAGATGGCTTTGATGTTTCTCCTCATCCTAAGGATAGCAGATATGGTTACGCGATGTCACAAGGAGGGAACATTGGTTTTTATGACAGACTTACCGGGCAAACAAAATTTATAAAACCTGTCATTGCAGACACAACACGATTGCGTTACAATTGGAATGCAGCCTTAGCACAAGATCCATTCAATGACTGTGGAGCATATTTTGGTAGCCAATTTGTGCATTACACAAAGGACTGCGGTGAAAGCTGGGAAACACTTTCACCTGACCTTACAACAAACGATATTAAAAAACAACAACAAGACAAAAGCGGTGGTCTTACAATAGATGCCACTTTTGCAGAAAATCATACAACGATTTTAGCTATTGCTCCTAGTAACCATACACAGGGTGATGTTTGGGTTGGTACAGATGATGGAAAATTACAACATACTACGGATGGCGGTAAAAATTGGACCAGCGTGTACAACAAATTACCAGGCGCACCTGCCTTCGGTTGGATCCCTCAAATCCATATGTCTAAAATCAATAAGGGCGAACTCTTTGTAGTTGTAAATAACTTCAGAATGAATGACTGGACGCCTTATTTATATCACTCTACTGATAATGGGATGAGCTTTAGAAGAATTGCAAATACAAGCAATACAGCAGGCTTTGTTTGTAGCGTTTTACAAGATCCTGAACATGAAGACTTATTGTTCATGGGTACAGATGTTGGGCTGTATTTTTCCCTTGACCATGGAGGAGCTTGGACTAAGTGGGGAAAAGGGTTTCCATCTGTGCAAATAAGGGATATGGCCTTTAATACAGATTTTGATGATTTGGTATTAGGTACTTTTGGTCGTGCCTTCTGGGTGCTAGATGATGTAGAAACACTTAGGACCTTATCAAAAGATAAAGGCCTTATGAACAAGGAATTGGCAATTCTTTCAGAGACTGATGGGTATCTTGCAGAAACAAGAAGTTACCAAGGTATACGTTTTGTTGCTCAAGCTGAATTCAAAGGAGATAATAAATCTCTGAGAGCAATTATTCCAGTCTGGAAGAAACCTAAAAAGAAAGACGAAAAGAAAGCACAAGACAAAAAGGGGAAGAAAGACAAGAAAGACAAGAAAGAAAAAACTGATAAAAAGAAAGGAAAAGGAGGGAAGGCAAAACTCTACGTAATTGATTATGCAGGAGATACGATTAGAACATTGCAACCTGAATTAAAAGATGGGTATAATACTGTGTACTGGGGCTTAGATCAGAAAGGAGTGCGTGGTCCTTCCAGATCTGAAGGAGGGAGATGGCAGGATAGAGAACCTGGGGGCGTAAATGCAGTTCCAGGAAAGTATAAGGTGGTTATTACATCTGGAGAAAATAAAGATTCGTCTTATGTTTATGTCAAAGCTGATCCTAGAATAACTGTACGTTCTGGTGGTTTTGAACAACTTGCAGAAACTCAGAAAACGTTTAATAAGAAAATTGATGCTGTTACAAAGTCTTTTAATCAATTAAAAGAAGCGAAGAAAACAGTAGCACTAGTAAACAAGATGATGGTCAATCAACCTGATACTGTTAAAAGTGAAATTAAAGACCTTGGCAAAGATCAAATGACGCAAATTGATAGTCTTATGAATTTGTTTAACGATCCAGAAGGATTAAAAGGTATTCAAAGAAATCCAAAAACACTAAGCGCCATGATGTGGCCTACAAGAAATTATATAAGATCCACTTATGGCGCTCCTACGCCAAACACACAAGTGCAAATTGATAATTTCCACACAAAAGCAAGTGATATAATTGATGGAGTAAATTCATTTTTTGAAACCGACTGGAATAACTACCAAATGGAAGTAAAGAAAATACCACCGATCATATTTAAAGAACATGAAATAATCAAAATTGAATAAAACGTATGGCTGCACCAAAATCAGTTGAAGCATATATAAAGGCAAATCCAGATTGGGAAAAAGGCATTGTCAAGCTTAGAGAAATTATTTTGGAATTTGATTTTGAAGAGCAAATTAAATGGCAATTTCCTACATATTCTATAGCAGGAAAAAACCTCTTATCCATATTTGCGAGCAAATCATATGTTGGTATTTGGTTTTTTCAAGGCGGTCTATTAGAGGATAAAGAGAAACTTCTAAAAAACGCACAAGAAGGGAAAACAAAAGCAATGCGTCAGTGGCGATTTGAAAACGTAAAAGACATTAAAAAGACGCTTGTTAAAAAATACATTAAAGAAACAATCAGAAACCATAATGCTGGAAAAGAAATAAAACCAGCTAAGCCTAATTCTAAAAAACTTATCATCCCTATCCAGTTGAAAGAAAAGCTAACGAAGGACAAGAAATTAGCCTTGGCTTTTGAAAAATTAAGCACAGCCAAACAGAGAGAATATGCAGAGCATATCACCTCAGCCAAACAAGAAAAAACAAAACTGAGCAGACTTGAAAAAGCAATTCCTCTTATAATGAGCGGTAAGTCATTAAATGATAAGTATAAATAAAAAATAGACCCAAGGAAACATTTCCTTGGGTCTATTTTTTATTAGCAGATCAGAGAATTTTAGTATAAATATTCCAAGGCTACCTTGTCATAAAATCCAAATTCACCATCCTCATTTGATCCAAAGCACGCTAACATTACTGAATTCCAATCTATGTTAGTAGGTGTTCCAGGTACATTGACAGCACCAGAAGGATTTGCACTTTCTGATCCACCACCACAACTAGCTCTATTCCACCAGTCTGTATGACGCAAGCCAACGCAATGACCTATTTCATGTGTGATAACATGTTCATTCGTATTCGTGTTGTAATTATCCATCCCAGAAAATATTTGTACCCACTTATATGGATTTCCATTAGCATATGGGAATCCAGCAACACCACCCACTTGACCATTTGGTACACGGTATACTACGATGTCATAGGAGTCATAATTTGTTCCATAAGTCAAAGTAAATGTCAATCCTGTGTTGATGTTGTTGTAATTATTTACAGCCCATCCGAGTGCAGTTTTCATTTTATTTGTGAGGCCATATCCACCTCCACCAGTGTAACCAATGACATTAATAGTCTGTGGAGAATCACACAGATTATATGTTCTATATTGTCTCAAAGTTGCCTCTAATTCCTCAGGAGATTCCTTTAATCTTTCAAACTCTTCTACTGACATAGCAATGTCACCTTCTATGATGTACTGAGGTTCAGTTGTACCATCAGGATAAGCAAAGTCTTGCAAAACGGCATCTTCTAAATTAATGTCAAGAGATGCAATAAATTCTTCTTCTTCAGGCGTCAATCCTTCTTGTAGTCCTTCAGCCATTTCATCCTCCTGTACAACATTTTCATCTCCTTGGCATGAAATAATAAGTAAGCTTAGAGTGAGTGCAGCAAATGCACTAAATAATTTAGTGTACTTCATTTTAGTGAGTTTTAATGATTAAAAAATGAAGGGAATGAAATTGCTGCTATTAAAATAGTAAATTTTCGCAAAAGCTAGGAAAGCTTTGTAACGATTTGTGAATATTTAAACGTGAGAACGATTTGATTATTATGAAGAAGTAAATATTTTATTAGAATTGATACTCAATTTTTCCACCTACTAAGGTATACAGAACCTTCGTTTCTAAGATCTCTACTTCATTGCAATTAAGAAGGTTTTTGTCCAGAATTGTTATGTCTCCATATTTCCCTACTTCTAAAGAACCCTTCTCGTTCTCTTGGAATGCCGCATAAGCAGCATCTATCGTCATAGATCGTAAAGCCTCAATTCTTGTCATTGCTTGTTCTGGAAAAAACTCCATATAATTATCAGCACGCTTCCTTGTGACTGAAGCATAAAAGTTTTCCATTGGATTGATGTCTTCAACTGGGACATCAGTACCATTCACAATGGGAATCCCATAATCAATAAAACTTCTCCAAGGATAGGCTCCTTCTCGAGCTCGCTTTTCACCTAACCTATCTATGACAAATGGAGCATCAGATGTACAATGTATAGCTTGGATGCTAGCTATTGTTCCTGAAGCAAGAAAACGATCTAAATCAGCTGGATCAACATGTTGTGCATGTTCTATTCTCCATCTCCTATCTTCTTCTGCACGTATAGTATTGTAGAAGATTTGCAAAGTCTCTCTGTTTGCCCTATCCCCAATGGAATGTACACAGAGTTGCATATTATGATGGCTTGCCTGCAAGGCTATTCTTTGCACTTCATCTGTAGAGGTTGTATTTTGCCCAGTAAAATTCGCTTTGTCGTTATATGGTTCTAACAACCAAGCTCCATACGAGCCTAAGGCCCCATCTAATTCTGTCTTTATTGCATTACACGTATAAAAACCATTTCCAGCATTTATAACTTTATGTTTGGCAATGTTGCCTTCCATTTCTTCAGAACTGTGACGGATCATTGTCCAAAGTCTGATTCTGAACTCGCCCGCTTCAGCCATTGATTTATATCTTTCCAATTCATGGAATTTTGCACCTGCATCTTGAAATGAGGTAATACCATTGCTCACACATTCTTCCATTGCTAATTCCATACTCTTTTCCCAAGCTTTGTCTATTTCCTCATCAGATCTCTGAGCGAGATATTCTTCAAATGCTTTTTTTATTGGAGCCATTGCACGTTCCTCAAACACACCAATTGCTTCACCACTATTGTCTCTGACAATATGTCCTCCACCCACATCTGGTGTCTCTTTTGTGATACCAGCTATTTCCATTGCTTTAGCATTTGCAAATAATGAATGGCCACTTGCATGTATTAGTATAACAGGATTGTTTGGAGACAACTCGCTGAGACTTTCATGTGTTGGGTAGGTCCCATGGCTATTTAGAGGAGCTTTATTCCACTTATCTTGATGCCATCCTCTTCCATAAATCCATTCTTCATCTTCACTAGTTGCTATTTTTTTTTCAATTTGTTCTATAATTTCTTGCCATGATTTTGATTGAAGAAAATCAAGATTTTGTAAACCGTTGCCCATTCCACTGAAATGGCCATGTCCTTCTATTATACCCGGTATTACAAATGCATCCCCTACATCTAAGATCCTAGTGTTTTCATTCACAAATTTATCTATTTCTTCCTTGCTGCCTCTCGCACGTATTAACCCATCTTGGATGTAGAGAGCTTCAACTCTGGAATTCTCTTTATCTAAAGTGTATATATTGGAACTGTAAATTGCCATTCCTGAGTCGGCATTCTCTTGGCAAGAGAAAAAGAAAAGACAGATAAAGAAAACTAAGATTCGCATAGTATAAGATTCTGATGGTGAATTTGATGCTAAGATGTAAAATATCTAATATAAAGTTTTCAATCTTTATAAGATGGTAAGAATCGTATCTATAATAAATTTTCATTCCCAAAGCAAAACTTATCTTTAAGCCTAGTATGAAGGAAATTGAAACGCTCAAAGAAGAGTTTATTACGTATTTGAGATCTCGAGAATTTAAAGAAGATCCAGTAAATCTATATGCACCCATCAACTATATTCTTCAACTTGGCGGTAAGCGTATAAGACCTATCCTGGCCTTGGCTGCGGCTGAATTATTTGGCGAAGATTCTTCTAGTGCCTTACCTGTTGCTTTTGCAGTGGAACTCTTTCATAACTTTTCACTTGTCCATGATGATATCATGGATAATGCAAGTGTTAGAAGAGGAAAGCCGGCAGTGCATGCTAAATGGGATATAAATACAGGCATACTTTCAGGAGATATGATTTTGATAGAAGCGTATGATCAACTTACTTCATATCCTGCAGAAACTTGCAAAGACTTGTTTGAACAATTTCTTAAAACGGGCAAGGAAGTTTGTATAGGCCAACAAATGGATATAGATTTTGAAACTGCTCAGGACGTCCAGATTGAAGATTATATAAATATGATAACACTGAAAACATCTGTATTACTTGCAAGTTCTCTTCAGATGGGGGCGCTGGTTGCTGGAGCCTCAAAACAAGATCAGGAACATATTTACAATTTCGGAAAAAACTTGGGAATAGCCTTTCAGGTACAGGATGACATCCTAGATACCTTTGGGAATGAAGCCGCAGTTGGAAAAAAGATAGGAGGCGATATTGTCCAAAATAAAAAAACATATCTATATCTCAAGGCATTAGAATTGTGCGATAAAAATGAAAGAGAACAATTACATCTGTTTTATTCCAATAAGAACGCATTGACAGAAGAAGATAAGATTAAACAAGTCAAAAATATTTTCAATTCCTGTCATGTAAGAACCTATGCAGAGGAACTCAAGACAAACTATAGAGACTTATCAATATCTCACTTGAACGCAATCCAAGTTCCAGGAAAAAATAAAAGTACTTTACTATCCTTAATATCTTATTTGGACAATCGGACTGCTTAAAGTTTAATAACAGATTGTTTAAAAACTTGTTTGCCTAACTTTAATTGGACTAAGTACATACCACTTTTTAATGATCCCAGACTCAGTGTTGTAGAGTCATTGATTGGTCTTTCATAAACTACGGTACCCTGGCCATCAAGAATGTTAAGTCTTGCAGTCTGCTCATAGTTTTCATAAATTATAGTCAACTTGCCTGCACTTGAATCAGGAAATAGTTTTGCGTAAGATTCATTGCTAGAGGCCATTTTTTCAAATTCTGACGTGTAATCATCAAAGACAGAAGAATTGGCTGTCAGATCAGCATCACTTTGAGCATTAAGCAAATTCAAATTGAAGATTAATATTAAAATGGAGATAAGAGAAAGTTTGAGTAGTTTCATAGTACACCTTTTATTAGATTATCTAAATTGTTTAAAAGCCAATATTTAAAGGTGTTTACAAAGCTTCTTACACATAAGACAAGTTTTTACTCATTGTCACTTAATCTGAGGGCATAAAAAAAGAGAAATGTAAACTCTTATACATTTCTCTTGGGAAGGCTCAGTTAATTTTCTACCACCTTTGTGCCTTTTATGTAAATCCAGGTCAAGAAAAAAAGCACATGATACTACTCATTACTTGGGAGTTGAAATTATTACAAACTAGGGTGAAATAGTATTAAAGGGTGGGGTAAAAGAGCACATCCAAAATCAAATCTCTTTATACATAGATAAAACATATTGATAATAATATCAACCAATTATTGAATTTTAACTACCACATATGAAGGTTAATTTACACTTACATTAAACCGTTGATATATATATGACGATTAAAAGACAATTTTCCCATTCCACCATTCCCGTTCTATGGTAGCTTTATTTTTTTCATAAAAGCGTATAGCACCAGAATTCCAATCTAAAACCTGCCATTTTAATAGCTTTGCCCCCCTGCTTTTTGCTTCTTCTATAACAGCTTTAAAAATCTGCTGTCCTATGCCATTGCCTCTATGAGATGCATTAACAACAAAATCTTCCAAGTACAACATTTTGCCTTTCCATGTAGAGAATGTATCGTAGAAAATGGCCATTCCTATGATTTTACCATTTTCTTCAGCGACTAGAGATTCATATAATCCCTCTTTAAAGAGGACTTGATAGTCAGATAAGCTTGCAAGTACAGCATGAGGCTCATTTTCAAAATCAGCTAGCTCTTGGACAAGATCCAGTATAAATGGAATGTCGTCATATCTTGCCTTACGAATGTTGATTTTCATATTTAAATGTCTGTTTATGTCTGGACAACTGTCTGTGCTCTGTAGTTGGGAATCCAAATTAGTATTATTGTATCTTCAAAACCATTGAAAAGCTTGATTTTATTGACATTTAGGGATAATTCCGTACTCCTTTTCTCTAGTTCCATTTTTATTGATTTATATATAGTAATCCCGTTGTAAATGGCAAAAAATAATCTTACATTTGCAACTCTTTTGAAGAGAGCTAAAATATTTAGCCTTATAAACAAGTAAAATAGGAATATGCCTACTATTAACCAGTTAGTAAAGAAGGGTAGAAAGAAGATTATTACCAAGAGTAAGTCCAGGGCTTTGGAAGGATCCCCACAAAAACGTGGTGTATGTACGAGAGTATATACGACTACTCCTAAGAAGCCTAACTCAGCATTGAGAAAGGTGGCGAAGGTTAGACTAACGAATGGTCTAGAGGTAATTGCTTACATACCTGGAGAAGGGCACAACCTACAGGAGCATTCAATTGTATTGATTAGAGGTGGTAGAGTGAAAGATTTACCCGGTGTTCGATATACTATTGTAAGAGGGGCATTAGATACAGCAGGAGTAACGGATAGGTTACAATCACGTTCAAAATATGGTACTAAGAGACCTAAAAAATAATAAGCAGGTACATTATGCGTAAAAGAAAGCCAAAACAGAGAATTATTCAACCAGATCCAAGATTTCAGGATAAGGTAGTGACTCAGTTTGTAAATAACCTGATGAAGGGAGGAAAGAAAACAACATCTTTCAAAATCTTCTATGATGCAATGGATATCATCCAGGAAAAATCAGGAGAGAATCCTCATGATATTTTCAAACAAGCTCTACTTAACATAACACCAGCTGTAGAGGTTAGAAGTAAAAGAGTAGGTGGTGCTACATTTCAGATACCAACTGAGATCAGACCCAAAAGAAGATCTAGCATTGGTATGAAATGGTTAATCAAATACTCTAGAGCAAGAAATGGGAAGGGAATGGCTGACAAATTAGCAAACGAGATTCTAGCTGGGAGCAAAGGAGAAGGCGCTGCAGTTAAGAAAAAAGAAGATACACATAAAATGGCCGAGTCAAATAGAGCTTACGCACATTTTAGAGTTTAATAATAATAACATCTGCTTTAATTATACGAAATGGCAAAAGATTTAAATTATTTAAGAAATATTGGTATTGCTGCTCACATTGATGCGGGTAAGACTACGACGACTGAACGTGTATTGTATTACACAGGTATCAGTCATAAGATAGGAGAAGTGCATGATGGTGCAGCTACTATGGATTGGATGGAGCAAGAGCAAGAAAGAGGGATTACAATTACTTCTGCTGCCACTAAGACGAATTGGGATTATGCTGGCAATGATTATCACATAAATATCATTGATACTCCAGGACACGTTGACTTTACTGTAGAAGTAGAAAGATCTCTTCGTGTTCTTGATGGAACTGTGGCTTTGTTTTGCGCAGTATCTGGTGTTGAACCACAATCAGAAACAGTTTGGAGACAAGCAGATAGATATAAGGTACCTAGAATTGGTTTCGTAAATAAGATGGATAGATCTGGTGCGGATTTCTTGAACGTAGTAAACGACGTAAGAGAGAAGCTAGGAGCAAATGCCATTCCTTTACAGTTACCTATCGGTGCAGAAGAAACCTTCAAAGGAGTAGTTGACTTGATCACTAATGAAGCCATCGTTTGG
>CALCMJ010000119.1 GCA_937967615.1 uncultured Saprospiraceae bacterium | reverse complement strand
CATAGCCAAATGCCTGATAAGAACCAGTATACGTTTCTCCTGGCTGCAATATTGGAAGCGGCGAAAGACCTATAATACTTCCTCCTGCTGCTTGACCACTCGGGAAATTATTGGGGTCAGGATCGTTCGTGAAATAATTTTGAATACTTACATTGGTGAAATTATCATCCGTAGAACCATTCAGATCCGCAGGACCATCACCTATATTCGTAATAACATAATCATATTGGACATTTCCATTCACTATACCCGTTACTGAAATAGCTATTACAAGATCTGGACAACCATCTTCACAGGCTCCTGCTCCAGTAGCACAAAAGGCAGCAAAGTCGCCTCCTCCTGGTAAGCCTGGATTATTTCCTAACTCTACCTGAGCGGTTCCACAAAACCCTGTGAATGAACCAGGAATACATCCTTCTAATTGATTATCGTTAAGTCGTAACTCAGTTATGTTAATGAGATTTCCCAATTCACTTGGTATATCTCCAGAAAACTGAGCGTAAAATAAATTCAAATTTGTAAGATTTGTTAAGCTCCCAAATTCTGCTGGTATTTCACCTCCCATCATATTAAAACCAGTACTAAATTGCGTTAGGTTTACCAAGTTTCCTATATCAGGAGAAATACTTCCTGTGAAACCAGTAAAATTCGATGCAAATACTTGCAGAGAAAATAATTCATAAAATTCAGCTGGCAATGTTCCTCCTAATGTAGCATTTCCCTCTAAGTGCAATTGCTCTAACATGGTTAACTGATTAATTTCTGCAGGCAAAACACCATTGAGCCCATTCCCTGATGTTATTGTAAATGAATTGCATCCTGTCATTCCATCTAAATCCAAACAGATTACCCGATCTTCAACATTACAGCTTACGCCATACCAAGTACATGGTTCGCAGTTTGTTCCTGCCGCGCCATCTGCCCAACCTGTATTGTCAATCCAATTTTCACCGTCTGTACTATTATACAATGCGATTAAAGCATTAAAATCAGGATGTGCACAATCTATTGTTCCATCACATGCACTTTCTACACTTGCAAGATCTGCACAAGCACCTGCATTGCCACTTATAATTGCATTATAATCTGGATCTGTTATGTCAAGAAAACTACAAATACTTGTTATTGCACAGTCTGATAAAACTGTATTATTCTGAATTCTTATCTCACTTGAAGATGGAAAATTTGGATCAATTATATCGGGATTGACGTTTTCTAAGCCAGAGATATCTTGCAAAGAGCTATTTCCATTTATATTCAAAAATGTATTAATCGTCTCAACGTTTTCAAGTCCTTGCAAGGAAACTAAACTCTGATTACCATCAATAATCAAATGCCCAGTAATATCAATTACACCTTCTAATCCTTGCAAATTTGTCAATGCATTATTTCCTATAATATTGATTGATGCACCCTCTGAGATTACTCCTTCACCAAAACTTGTCATACTTCCTAAGGCTTGTAAATCTGCTAAAAGAGGATTATTTGTAATGTCTATCCACCACCCAATACTAGATACATTTAGTCCCTGCAAAGATTGAAGTGCTGCATTGTTATTTAGCCACAGATGCAATCCTATTGTCTCTAAATTCTCTAATCCTTGAAGATCTGTCAATAAGGGACAATCTTGAATGTCAAACGAACCAGCTACAGACTCTAGCTGAGACAAACCTAAAAGATTATCTATGTCCGCTCCAGAAATATAAAAATCATCTCCAATATTAGCACCAAAATCTGTGCACCCTGGATAGTTTATAGAAAAATTATCTATCTCAATTTGTGAGCTCAAGACAAAATCTCCTGTAGGGCATTGCCCAGATAATAGTATCGAAAATATTAAAAGTAATGCGGTTTGGAATAATCTGGGCAAAAATAAATTAGCTGCCCAAAAGCGTTGTTCTGATTTCATAAGTTGTTGTATTTGATTAAAAAAATCTTACTCAAGCGTATACCCACAAGGAATAAATCTTAAGCCTTGTGTTACTAAATCATTTCTAATCTCAAATTGTTACTGTAAAACAGTTTACATTTTGCATCAATGCATTTGCCACAAGCCTATTAAATAAGTTTCTCAAATAATACTAAGATTTTAAACTGGAATAATGACTGCTGACTTAGTATCCTGCAGGTTTACTGATTCTTTGACAAGTTCAGAAGAGTGGAGAAAAAAAAGCAGCCACCCATCCTACGACAAGCGGCTGCTTACTAAAAACAAAATTTCTTAAGATAGCATTGCTATCAACAATTAAACATTATCCTTTTGTTGGCTGTGCATCCAGATACTTAGCAAAAAATCCTAGCATCGTTTCATACAACTCTATACGGTTTTCTTCATGACCAAATCCATGCCCTTCATTGTATTTTACCATATAAGGCACATCCACACCCCTACCTCTCAGCTGAGAAACAACTTGGTCTGACTCGTCAATGTTTACTCTTGGATCATTCGCTCCCTGCACTACTAAAAGAGGCTTAGTAATCTTGTCTACATTTAAAGCTGGCGATACCTGCTCCATGATTTTTGCTTCTTCTGGATTTTCTGGATCGTACCATTGTTCGTATACCTGCGCCAGAAATGGCTTCCAGTATGGTGGAAAGGATTTGTAAAATGTAAATAGATTTGACACACCTACATAGTCAACGCCACAAGTATAAAGGTCTGGAGTCTTAACTAAACTCCCTAAGGTTGCTAAGCCACCATAGCTTCCTCCGTAGATTGCAATCCTATCTTCATCTATCCATCCCTGGTCTTTCATATATGCTACACCATCTTCTAGGTCATCTAACATTTTTCTGCCTATCTGTTTACAACCAGCGAGATAGAACGTTTTTCCGTAACCTCCACTTCCTCTATAGTTAATTTGTAGAGTTGCATAGCCTCTACTTGCAAACAACTGTGATTCCGGATTAAAGCCCCAGTCATCTCTTGGACCATAAGGGCCTCCATGCGGATTCACGATAAGTGGTACCTTATTTCCTACAGCAGCATTTTTAGGTACTGTAACATAACCGTAAATGTCTAGACCATCCCTACTTTTAAATTTGATAGGGCGCATTTCCGCCATATCCTCCTCTTTTAACTGAGGCATTAGGTCAAGAAGTTTTTTGAATGTATCCCCTGTTGCATCATATAGATAATAGCTACCGTAAAGTTTATCGCTATATATATAAAGTAAGTATTTATCTTCCTCATCCGTCACGTCAGATATAGAAACACTTTTACTACCAAACTGCTTTGTGAACTTTTCTTTCAAGCGTTTCGCTATTGGACTTACTGCAACAATTTCTGATTTTTCTCCAGTGAAATAATAATAATCTACCTCATAATTCCTCTTTCTACTTCTAGACATCCCACCTACATCAAACGTTGGATTGTTGTAGATTTTTTTGAGCATCTTTTTCTCCTTAAGATCGTACAGAATAATCTCGTCTGTATCACTGTATAAATTTGTTTTTACATATGCCTGATGCGGATTATCAGAAGCATAATCAAATCCCATGATGCTAAAATTGTCTTTCCAGTTCGTAGTCATCACTTCCTCAAAAGGCGCATCATCTGCCGTTCTGTAATACATAACATACTCTACTCCATTTTGCTGCTGTGCATACCCACGCAATCTTCCGTCTTTATCAAACTCATACCCAGCGATCGGATTTTGTACATCTGTGTTTTCAAACAGTTTTTCAATTTCGCCCGTTACAATATTTAATTTGTAAGGTTCAAAAACCTGCTTGTTGTCTTTGTTCATATCTATGATTACATAGTCAGGATAATCACGCATAATACTTAATATGCTCACACGCACATCCTCATACGGCGTTAATGCTTTAGGGTTTGTACCATCTACATTCACCGCATAAAGTTGATAGTTCTCATCTCCACCTTTATCACTTACGTACAGTAAACGATTTTCATTTGCCCATCCATATCCACGTACCAGTTCCTCGCCTTCTTCAATGATGCGTTTTACCTCTTCCGTTTCTGTATTTTTTACATAAACATGGTTCTTTGCATTTTCATCTTTCTCTCTATATGAAAAATACTTTCCACTAGGTGAAAACTGAAAGGAAGATTGTTTTGGTCGAGCAAAATAGTCAGAAACGGCATAGGCGTAATCCCCTTCATCATAAGCTGCAATTGTTTTGAAATCTTCTACTGAGGAGGGAAGTTTGGTATTTCCTGGAAGTTCTTTTTCTTCTTGTGCTTGCATTGGAATTGTTAATATACTACACAAGAGTACAAATAAGCTAGTTTTTGTCATAGTTAGATCTTATTGAATTTAGTAATAAGTCCAATATGCATAGATTTTCCAAAATTCTAGAATAAAAGGGATTAACCATTAAAAATACTCGATAAATGGCTTTGGGTGTCTCCCTACAGCTACGCTTTCAGGCCGTTCCCTTACATACTCCGCGTTGCTGCGGTCCTTTCCTTCGGCTCCGCCTCAGTCCACGACTCTACCTGCGGTAGATATTTCAGGCAACTGACACGAATAGGAATTGTCAGATGAATCCAAAAACGCCATATAAAAATCCTGGCCATCCTAGATATCCTATAAATTCTAGTTCAAATTCATGCAGCTCTATTCAGCGTATTGTTAAACAATATGAATAGTTATTTTATTTGATATCTAGAAATGAAATTCTGGTAATTCTTATAATCCTAGAAATTCTGGCTCAAATTCATACACAAGCTTGCATCGCTTCCAAAAACTTAAGATCCTCATCCACATAAATTGCAATCCCTTTATATTCCTTTTTTATACCATAGATCTTATCAAGAATTAAGCTCTCTTTTAGTTTGATAATAATATTGTGTGAATCTAGCATGTCTAAAGGAGACAGTTTAATTATACTCTTATCTGTAGGAAGTGATCTTTTATTCTTATCTATGTCTTTTATCTTGTCAAATGGTATTGTTGTTTGCGCAAAAAATCCATACCTCAGGTGCAGTTCTTTGTTTTCTTTATCTATCTCTATATGTCTTCTATCCATAGATCGCATCAAGGATAAAAACTGAACTAGAGCATAGAGACTTATTGCTGAGAGTATCCAGGCAAGCTTCTCATTTGACTGTGCAACAATGAGATGCACTACCCCAACTTCAACAAAAACTAAACCTAGAAAAACCCAAATAATGGATTTGATTCCACTCTTTTTATAGTAGCTGTACTCATTCTCTTTTAGTGGGATTGCCTTTGCTGGAAACAAGGCGTAATATATGACCGACATCTCAGTTGCTAACAATTCCCCAACTCTTCCGGGAAACGCAGAAGCGCATGCTAGTTTTAGCTTGTCATAAAAATCAAGGTCTGTACGTCCCTCCTCTTTAAAGGATTTGGAAATAGATCGCATCTTGAAGATTAAGAATGTAAAAATTCCTATTTCAAGGACTGGTACCGCAATAAATTTGACTTGCTGCAATAAGCCTTGTTGGCTTTCTGGTAGGACATAACTTGCAGTAATGATGCATATTATGAAAACAGTGACTATTGTGAATTTAGGAATTTCCCTTTTCCAGATTAATAAGGCATACACAAGTGGTATTGTGATAAGAAAATCTAAGGTAATCCCTCGGGATAGCTCAGAAATTGAATTCTGAAATTCACCTGTTGTAGTGAGATAAAAAAGAGAAAAAGAAATTAGAAGGGGAATTCCGAATACTAGATAATTTGTCCATTTTTTCGTCATCACTTATATAACGTTTGTAAAGTAAAATCTGTTCAACAAAACTAGACAATTTGTAATAAATAAAAGAGGCTCAATCTCTCAATTGAACCTCCTTAAAACTTAGTAAAACCAATATCTATTCTGCTCTTACAATTTTTTGGGTATGTACTTTCTCATTCTGACTTACCGTCAGGAACAAGGTTTGTGTTGTTTGCATATTCGAAAGATCAAATACTTCATTAAACGCTTTGCTCTCTATTTTCTTTGTAATAAGTTGTTTTCCTGTTTCATCAAATAAATGTACTTCTACAGCACCTTCTTCTTTTGAAATAAAACTTAGGTTCAGAGTGTTCTTCACTGGATTTGGAAACACTTTAAAAGTTTCAAAGTCCATCTTTGCAATTCGTATATTCTCAAGGTCTAGGGTTTTACTGCTTTCTTTTCTAGTGAACAGTTCTACAACTCCCTGCTGCCCTTGCGCACCATACTTTTCTATTGCCGCTGCTCCTTTTAAGACATTTGCTCTGTCTATTTTTAG
>CALCMJ010000118.1 GCA_937967615.1 uncultured Saprospiraceae bacterium | reverse complement strand
TCGCAAAGCGAGCGGGTCACGTAGGGACCGGAACAAAGTGGAGTCTGGAAGACAGCGACCTGGAGTGAGTGAAACGAACGAAGGGGCACGCCCTGGGAAATAGGAAGGAGGAATTCTGAAAGTGAATGAGGAATTATGAATTATGAAGGAAGAATTATGAAAGTGAATGATGAAGGAAGAATGATGAATTAGGAATTATGAAAGTGAATTATGAATTAGGAATTATGAAGGAAGAATGATGAAATAGGAAATAGGAATTATGAGTGGGGCTTAAATTCAAGTTCAAGACTGAAGATGAAAAATGATCTAGCAAAATAAAAAAGAGTTTTTATGATTTTTGGTACTGAGAAATAATTGTGCAATCTCCAAATGGGGAAATTAAGCTAATTCTATTATTACTTACTGTAACTGTATTACAATTATTACTGGCATCGCATGTAGTGACTTCATTTGTTTCATCATTAATCGTGTAGCTGAGGGCTTGGCTCATAGAGTCTCCATTTGTAACTGAAGTGAGTACAGCTGTGCCGTCTGCATTGAACACAATTTCTTGACATATCATATCTGCAATAATTGTGAGACAGCCATCTACATCCGCAGTGGAATTAGCTACATTATTAGAGGCATCTGGGCAATCTGAAATTCCAAGGCTTGTCAATTTCCAAATTCCAACAATAGTATCAGAGAGTTGATCATCTTTTCCACATGAACAAAAAGTGGCGAATAGTAAGAACAGGCTTAGGTATTTCATAGTAAGGATTATTACTTAATTTATGGGGAGAGACGTTTGCAGGTATAATAAATATAAGACAAATATTTACAATAGGCTGGAAATCAAGTGCATTAGGGAAGATTAAGCTTAATTTCAGGGCTCTGCCAATTTGTCATTAAGCTGGTAATACCCTATCTTTGCTGACCTCAAAAACAAGAGTTTAAATGCAGAATAATCAGGTACAAAGCTTAGAAGACCGCATTCCTGACGAATCCAAGCAGGGTGACGTTTTAACTGCTGAGATCGCCGTTCCAGAAGATGCTAATAGGTTTTATGTGGAATCCTACGGATGTGCCATGAACTTTTCTGATACTGAAGTCGTGGCTTCTATCCTAAAACAGGCAAATTATTTTCCTACAAAAGAAATGGCTCAGGCTGATCTTATTCTCATCAATACATGCAGCATACGAGAAAAGGCTGAGCAAAATGTGCGGCAAAGACTTACTGTGTTTAATCAGGTCAAAAAGCAAAAACCTGCAACCTTGATAGGTGTTCTGGGTTGTATGGCAGAACGCCTCAAAACCAAGTTTTTAGAAGAAGAAAAATTAGTGGACATCGTTGTAGGTCCTGATGCATATCGTGATCTTCCTAAACTTATAGATACTGCAAGTGGAGGCGAACGTACTATCAATGTATTACTTTCTCGTGAAGAAACATATGCGGATATTTCGCCAGTGCGGCTAGATAGTAATGGTGTCACTGCATTTATATCAATCATGCGTGGTTGCGATAATATGTGTTCGTTTTGTGTAGTCCCTTTTACGCGTGGAAGAGAACGTAGCCGAGACATGTTTTCTATTGTTGCAGAGGCTGGAGATTTGTTTAATAAGGGATACAAAGAAGTTACCCTCCTAGGCCAAAATGTAGACTCTTATAAATGGGAAAATCCTGAAACGAAAGAGATGGTCAGCTTTGCTCAGCTTCTTGTTCTTGTTTCTAAAGTACATCCAGATTTGCGTGTGCGCTTTTCTACTTCTCATCCAAAAGATATTACTGATGATGTCATGTATGCGATACGCGATCATGAAAATATCTGTAACTACATTCACCTGCCTGTCCAATCTGGGAGTAGTAGAATTCTGAAGTTGATGAATAGAACCTATGACAGGCCATGGTACAAATCAAAAATAGATAGGATACGAGAAATAATTCCTGAATGCTCTATCTCCTCAGATGTCATTGCTGGCTTCTGCACAGAAACGGAAGAAGATCATCAAGAAACTTTGAGTATGATGGAATATGCGAACTATTGTTTGTCTTATATGTTCTACTACTCTGAACGTCCTGGAACATTAGCAGCAAAGAAATACGAAGATGATATTCCACTAGAAGTAAAAAAGAGAAGGCTTACTGAAATTGTGGCTAAACAGAAGGAGATATCGCACGCAAATAATTTGAGCACAATAGGAAAAACATACAGAGTCTTGATAGAAGGTGATTCTAAGAAATCAGATAAAGACTTTAAGGGAAGAAATAGTGGCTTCCTTCTGATCGTATTCCCAAAAACTGGTGAACATAAGATAGGAGATTATGTTAATGTAGAAATAACTTCAGCTACAAGCAATACAATGCTTGGTAAGATTGTATAATTATGAGCATTCAAGGTACAAAACTACGTTACGGAATAATAGGTAGGTCAGAGCTTCTAGACCGCGCCCTAGAAAATGCTATGCGCGTAGCTGGTACGGAGTTGAGTGTTTTGATAAGAGGAGCAAGTGGTGTAGGTAAGGATGTATTCTCTAAAATAATCCACGATAAAAGTAAACGCAAGCACAATAAGTTAATAGGAATAAACTGTGGTGCTATTCCTGAGGGTACAATTAATTCAGAATTGTTTGGTCATGAAAAAGGGGCATTTACAGGGGCGACAGGTGACAGGAAGGGATATTTTGAAACGGTAAATGGAGGGAGTATATTTCTGGATGAAATAGGTGAAATGCCATTGGACACGCAGGCGTATTTATTGCGCATATTGGAAAGTGGAGAATTCATCAGAGTAGGTTCATCTGCCGTACAAAAAACTGATGTACGTGTCATTGCAGCTACCAATGTAAATCTAGAAGAGCAAATAAAAAAAGGAAAGTTTAGAGAAGACTTGTATTATAGATTAAATACAGTTCCAATCAATATTCCTTCACTAATGGAACGCAAGGATGATATTAATTTGCTCATGCGTAAATTTACTATGGACATAGCTGATAAATATAAAATGGAACCTATTCAGCTTGATGAAAATGCTAAAACTATTTTAAAAAATTATCCTTGGCCTGGAAATATTCGTGAGTTAAAAAATCTTGCAGAACAGATGTCTATCCTTTCAGATAATAAACTGGTAACTGCTGAACGTCTCTTAGAATTTGCTCCACATCTAAGTAAGAGAAACTTGCCTTCTATAGCAAAGAATGGTTCTAGCAGTGAGTCCTTAGAAGAACGTGAAATTCTCTATAAGTTTTTGTTGGACATGAAGGGAGATCTTTCTGACCTTAAGAATCTAGTCTATGACCTTGCCCGTACGAATGACCTAGATTTTCCAAAGCTATCCCCTTCAAATAAGACAGAGTTTTCAAGAGAGATTTCTACAATTTTACATGAAAAAGGACAGAACTTAGAGCAGCTAAATCATACTAGGCCCGTTATTATAAGTGCAGAGGAGGCTAAAGAATACGAAGAAACAGAGATTATAGAAGAAAGTCTATCCTTAGAAGCAAAGACCAAAGAACTTATTATTAAGGCTTTGCATAAACATAAGGGAAGAAGAAAGGATGCTGCTGAAGATTTAGGGATTTCTGAACGTACCTTATATAGAAAGATTAAAGAATTTGAAATCAGTGAAAATTAAACAAGGCGTAGTCTTCATTCTACTTTTTACCAGTCTTATAATCGTAGGCTGTAGCATCTCATTCAAAGGCACTTCTATTGCTCCCAATCTAAAGACATATTACGTAGAAGACTTTTCACTGGCACCAGCTGCCTCTGTTGCTCCATCAAATCTTGATATCTTATTTACGACACAACTAATAAATAAAGTAAGGGATGAATCTAATCTTAAATACGATGAAGATAATCCTGATATCATCTTTAGTGGAACTATCACTCGATTCACAGTTAACTCAGCTGCACCTACAGAGGGTAACACTACCCTACTTAACCGTTTGGAAATAACGGTAAGTGTAAATTATGAGGTAGTCAGTGACGAAGATGAAAACTGGAAAAAGAACTATTCTGAATTTGAAGATTTCCCTAGTGACCAAGACTTAGGTAGTGTCCAGGATGGCTTAGTAGATATCATCTTTGAAGACATGCTAGAGAAGCTCTTTAATGACGCCTTTAGTAATTGGTAGTTTCACTGATGATAAGCAATTCCTGATTTCCCTCCAGTGAGCAGAATATTTTTATTTCAAAAAACGGATTTGTCAAACATAGAAGTAAATTAACATTCGGAATTTATAAACTTCTGTTTCTCTATAGAAAGATAATTTGAAATTTACTCCCAATAGTCATTTGTACTTTGAAAAAGTTAAAAATAAAAAATGCCCCTTCAAGATAATCTTGAAAAGGCATTTTAGACAAACCCTGTTATATCTTTTAAGATTTAACGAATACTTTTTTTACAAGAGTATTCCCAGAATGGACGAGCACAAAATAAGTACTTGGCTTTAGTTGCGAAATATCCAACTCAATTCTATAACTATTAATTTTTTGATTTAATACTTCTGTCCCCAAAATATTGTAGACTTGGATCTCTGAAATATTCTCTGTAGCACTGGATTCAATTAAGAGAATTTTATCTGCAGGATTAGGATATACCTTAAGCGAACGTTCTTGCAGTTTATCATTACTACTCACAGCAATAATTCTAATAGGTGAAAATTCAATGCTTCCATTTTGGTCTAAAATTCGCAATCTATAATAAATCATATTCGCCCCTGCATAGCTATTATCTACATCTGGGTCAATAAATTGATATTCTTCAATTCCTGTTGTATTCCCCATCGCTATCACTTCTCCTATTTTAGCGAAGCTATTCCCATCCGTAGAGACTTCTATCTCAAATTTATCTGTATTTACTTCATTGCTGGTTTTCCATATCAGCTCTACATCTTCATTTTGCTTTACAGCATCAAACGAAATTAAATTAAGTGGAAGCGTTACATCTGAACTCGCATAAGCAGATAAGAGTCTTATGTAGGCAGCTTGGTAATAAATTGCAGGCTCTGTAATCTCCCAAGATGATTCTGGCCATCCTGTATTAAAATCCATATAGGACTTTTGCGCCGGTTGTCCATAAGGTGGATTATTCCCAGAAAACGAATAACTAGAATTAGGCCCTCCAGGGATAAACCCAGGAGCAGGTCCATATAAAGATGTTTCTACATTATCATAATCTGTTCCATCTTGAAACCAGGTGTGATACAATTCATCAACACTATTTTCTGCGCCTAGACTTCCCATGTTTGATAGATATACTTTCGTCAGAGGATTTACTCCATGAAAGTAATGCAGAAGCTCTTCTGCTTTTTGAAGATAGGTTTCGTTTGATCCTGGATTAATACCATACTTGGCCACCATTGCATTTAGATTCCCATACTCTGCTTTCGTCATATTGCTTCCCCAATGGTAAGACCAATTAGGTATGTATGAACGGTAAAGATCTAGATCATTTTGCCCATAAAAACCATCCCAATCTTGAGAAATGTGTGGATAAACTGTATTGATTATTGTTGCTGCTGTATTTGCATCTGCATTTGGCAGTGTGGTATAATAGAAAAGTGCTTCTATGGAAACATTTGTGTATGGACCTAGCCATCCGTTTGTAATCGCTTCTGCGTCGTAGACATTTTCTGTGATATAGTTCCCGTATAAAGGATCACTTGTAAGGTCAAAAAGATAGACAGCGGCCATGAGTCCCACCTCTCTTTGGTAGGCAAGCTCCCAGTCTGCATCACCAGAAATTATGGAACCATCATCGCATCCCGTATCCAGATTATTTGCATTTAGCTTAGCTAAGAAATAATCGAATGCCAGGATCGCTTTTGCCTCTAGTGCTGCGCCATAACTTTCTAAATTTGGAATATCTTGGTAGGTCTTAGCGGCATGGGCAAACATGGAAGCTGTAGCGATGGAGGCTGCAGAACAAATGGGACCGTAATATCTGGGATCCGTATTTTCACTTGGCGGTGTAGAAACGTTTTCAGAATAATTTTTACTGCCCATCTTAATATGTACTGATCCATCTTCGTTGCTCATTTTCTCTAACCATTCCAATTCCCAATTAATTTCATCTAGCAAGTCTGGAATTCCGTTTCCAGATTCTGGCCAATTCCAATCGTCGCCAAAAATGTCTGGATTTTCATCAAATGACGTCAGGAGATTGTGAACTGCTCCGTGGGCGAAGGTGACATATTTGTTATAGTCTCCAGCATCAAACCATCCTCCTGCTAAATCCTTTTCTAAGGAGGCATTGTTTTGATCATAAATATATCTTGCGTTTTCGTCTTGAAGATTATTCATAAAATTGTTCCCATCTACCCAATTGTCTTCAGCATAAGGAGACGATTTCGCCATATTACATCTATTGTAGTAAAACATTTTTATTGCGGCTTTCAAAACTTCATTATACACTGTTTCAGAAATTTCAAAAGTGTAGGATTTCGAATTATTTTCTTCATCAAAAATATAGTAGGATCCAGAAGCAGTCAGTGCTGTGAAGTCAAATTGCCAACCTCTGTCGCCAGACTGTCCATGCGTTTCTCCTCCATTCCAAAGGTTTGGATTTCCAGAATACGCCACATTTCCCGTAATTGCATCTATTACTTGCAAGATAGGTCCTGGAGCATATGCTTCGTCCGAGTTATAGCCATCCTGGGGATCAGAAATTATTGCCACTTTTACAAAGTCGGGTTTGTATCCAAATTGATCAATATGTATTCTTTCTGTTTCGACGGGGTTCTGCGCCTGGACTAGCATAGATAGGCAAGAAATTAATAGGATTAATGGCAGGCTTTTTTTCATCTTTGTTATTTTTAAAGATTAGAATAATTAGGGATTTTTGCTTTGTAGTGAAACGGACATGGTTTAAATTACCCTACCATGTTTTCAATTTTTTTTATGGGCGTATGTGAGGAATTAATATTTCGAAGAATTTTTGATAGATGGCAATTGCCCTTACAGCATTTTCTACAGGCAAGAGGCTTAGCCATGGATGTCGCTGCGGATCAGGTACAGGAATGCTTTATGCGGCTCTGGAAAAACTGCAAAACTGTGGAAGAGGAAAAATCCCAATCTTATCTATTTACAGTAGCCGCCCGTTTGCAAATAGATGAATACAGGAAAGCGAAGGTACGTTTGAAGTATTCAAAAGATTTGGCCAAGGGCTTGCAGGATACAAAGGATGGTCAGTATCTCATGGAAGAAGATGAATTCAAGCTAAAGTTAGAAAATACAATAAATAGCATGAATGCGGGGAGCAGAGAAGTATTCATGTTAAGCCGTTATGATAAAATGAAGTATAAAGAAATTGCGGAGGCATTAGGAATAAGCGTTAAGGCTGTAGAGAAGAGAATGTCAAAAGCACTGAAACATTTTATAGATAATAAAATACAATTAAATAGGTAGGGTTAATTAAAAATGAAACGTTTTACAAGAGATGAGCGAATCCCATGAAATATTACTAGCTAGATGGCTTTCAGGTGAACTGACAAAAGAAGAGCAAGCTATCTTAGAGAGTAAGTATGATCTTGCCTCTCTGGCGGAGACCATGAAGGGTCAAGAAGCTTATGTGCCTGAGGTAGCAGATGGAGTGTCGCTTTGGGAGGGTTTAGAAGATAAACGGCGAGGGGGCACATCGACCAAGAAAAAAGGAAAAGGTCTATACTTTGCTTTAGCTGCTGTCTTGATAGGTCTTTTAGCTTACTTTTTATTGAGCTCTGGGTCTATTGAAAAAATACAAACGGATAATAAGAATCTAAATCCAATACTTTTTGCAGATGGCTCTGAAGTTATAATGGGCCCATACTCCCATCTTGCATATGATGAAGATGCTTACAATCTGAATAGAAACATTACATTGTATGGTCAGGCATTTTTTAAAGTAGAAAAAGGAGTGCCATTTATTGTGAACACAGAGGCGGGCAGCGTAGAAGTTCTAGGTACTCAGTTTGATGTTTGGAGTATAGATTCAAAATATATGCAAGTGGCATGCTTAGAGGGAAGCGTCAGTGTAAAAGATAAGCAAGGACAGTCCAGAAACATATCAGGAGGAGAACAGGTGTACATTGTAAAAGGAATAATACAAGAAGTGATTCCTAATATTGATTTAGAAGAGGATTGGAGGCAAAATTATCGTAAATATCATTCCGTAAGTTTAGAGGTTCTGCTTAAGGACTTAAAACGTTTTTATGGGGTCAATTTTAAATCCTCCGCAGATGTAAAGAACGATCAATTCACTGGAGTACTTCCCATAAATAACCTAGACAATTGTATTCGTTTTATAGAAACGAGTTTGTCATATGAATCAGAGCAATCAGACAATCAGATAATGTTTAAACATGCCAAGTAGATTTACATTATTGATGACGCTCTTCCTGCTACCGCTCTGTGCACGTAGTCAGGAACACATTTCTTTTAAAAATCTGACCGAGCAGGAAATTATTAGCAAGTTAGGTAATGTACTTAATCTAAAATTCAATTTTAATCCTGAAGTATTAAAAGAGGAAAGACATACATTCTCTGTTTTAGGAAACTTGGATGCAGTCATCTCAAGAGTAGAAGAGAAACTGAGCCTAGAATTGCTTCATCTAGAAAATAATATTTATGCTATTCGTAGCAGTAATACATCCAGTATAATTAAAGAACCTTCGTTTAGTTTTAGAGTGCTGGATGAATTTGGCACAGAGCTACCCTATTGCAATGTAATCTTAACTAATTTAGAATTAGTTTTTCAAACAGATGTAAATGGTAGCTGCACTATCAAAGGTTTTTTTTCAGATCATGAAGAAGTCAATATTAGCTATCTGGGATTTCAAACATTCCAAACACAACTCATTCAATTAAAAAATTCATCCGAGGTCGTATTGCAGAGTGCTTCCCATATCTTAGGCGAGATTGTAATCAGAGATTTTTTAAGTTCACTCGAAACAAATTCCCTAGGAAATAAAGAAACTCTACAAGAAATAGATATCGCAGGAATCTCTGATCAAGATCTTTTAAAAAAAGCGCAATTGCTTCCTGGGATTCATAGCACAAGTGAATCCTTGAACGATCTTCAAATAAGAGGTGGTCCCCCAGACCAAGTAAGCTATAAGTGGAATGATATTAGGCTACTACAGACGAGTCTCTTTTATGGTAAGGTAAGTGGTGTCAATCCATTTATGGCAGATGAAATGACAATTACAAGAAATGGGAGTTCTGCAGACCAGTCAGGACAAGCTTCAGGATCAATCCTATTAGAATCGTCCAAAGTAATTCCCACCAAGGCGAGTTTAAAAATATTTTCTGACTTGCTATATTCCAATATTGGTATAAGTATTCCTTTAATTAAAAACAAACTTTCTGCAAAAGCTGCTTACAGAAAATCAAACAACCATCTATTTAATTCGCATGTATATCAAGAGTATTTTGATCAAAGTTTTCAATATGGTTTACTGGAGAATGATCAATTCTATTTGGACTTTTATGATGTACGAGGTCAAGAACAAATCACGCAAAATTTTGACTTTAATGACATTTCTGCAAACATAAACTGGAGGCCGCGCAAGAAGACTGAGTTGAGCGCTTCATTTCTAAATATAGGCAATCGCTTTGTCTACGAACATTACGATGGACTATTTTCAGAGGCAACGAGCAGGGATGATTTTCAGATTTCAAACTATGGATGGAGCTTAGAGGCAAATCATTCTTTCACACCCCATCTTTCTTTTAAAGGTTTAGTAAATGGGAGTAGGTATAAAAATAGATATCTATACACAAAGGACAAGACTCAGGAATTAGGCAGAGATCAGTTTAGAGAAAACGACGTAAATCAGGAACAAATAAGTGCAGAACTAAATTATGCACGAGCGCATTTTGACTTCACGATAGGTGCACAGTATGAAAACTGGGAGGTCAATTTTATTGACACGACAAGACTACCCTCTGCAGGTATCCACTATGTAAAAAACGGTGGATCAACTGGAGAGCAAAGTGCATTTGCAAGTGCGCTGTGGAAATTCATTCCTAATACTGTAATTGAAACAGGGATTCGCTATTCTGATTTTGGTCAAAGTTTGATAGATAGAAAAATTATTGAGCCTAGAATCCATGTATCCCATGCACTTAATCCAAGTGTAACTTTGCATGGACATTATGGTAAATTTCATCAGAATCTTAATCGGCGATTATATTCTTCAGCGCTGGAGGTAGAAAAAGGGATTTGGTATTTATCTGATGAACGCTTGGAATCAGACAATTTTATATGGGCTGTACAGAATGTCCAAACAAGTCTTGGAATAAAATATTTGTTTAAACACTGGAAGTTTACTGTGGATATCTACGATAAGAAGGCAGAAAATATCTGGACGTCTGCATTAGATTTTTCTGTAGAAGAGGATCCCTTTTCATTTGCTGACTTAAAAGTGAAAGGACTAGAATTATCAAGCCATTATCAGAATAAGTATTGGAGGTTGATCTGGACCTATGAATTGACAGATGAAACATTGACAGTAAAACGCAATGAAAATTATGACATTAAAAGTCCATTCACCCAAAAACACAAGATCTCTTTAATGCAATCTTTCGCAAAAGAAGCATGGACATTATCATCTAGGTGGCGCTATAACTCAGGCCGCTATTATTCAAAGGGAAAAGAATTTTATTCGCAGACAGAACCGTTTGTCTATTACGGAATTGATTATGAAAGCATTTTACGAGAAAGTATATCGGCTTATCATAGTCTAGATCTCTCCATTCAGTACAAATGGGAAATACAAAAAGAAAAACGGCGATGGATGGAAATAGGGTTTCATATTCAGAATGTATATAACCGTAAAAATCACGTAAAGCGTCAGTACTATGTTGACTATACCAAGAACCCTTTTGAGATGGCATTTTATGATCGGAGAGGATTAGGGATTACTCCTAACATATCCATACGGCTAAATCTATAAGCAAATAAAACACTTAATTATTTTCTCACTATTCGATAGCAGTTAGATTGACTTTCTTATTTTACATCTAGATCAATATTGTATTTACTAATTACAGACTAGATATGTCCAATTCAAATTTCAAAATCATCTTTTCCTGCGCTTTCTTTCTTTTCTTATTTAATCAAAATAAAAGCCTCGCGAAAAGTCATGAGACAAAGACCGATTACCAGCAAGTACATGATGCAGTTGAGGACTATGTATTGGGAATATACAATGTGGAACCGCACAGAATAGAAAGAAGTGTGGATACGCTTTTACATAAAATTGGCTATTACGCAAATAATGGAGAAGTTTTTTCTCATATCCCAATGACTTACCAAGTACTCTATGATCTATCAGGAAAGTGGAATGCCAAAGGGGACAAAGTAAAAGATGATAGTCCTAAGAAAATTGAGATTTATGATGTCAACGACAAAACGGCTTCTGCTAAATTGACTGCAGAATGGGGAATAGACTTTATGCACCTCAGCAAAACAGATGGGCAGTGGAAAATCATGAACATTATCTGGCAGTCAGATCCCAAAAAAGAATACAATCATCTAGAAGATGTAGTCGCCTTTCAAACTGAGCTCAATAATACATATTCAGACATTAAGACTTCCATACTTTCTGACAAAGCAAGAAAGAAATTTGTTTCAGGAGGTGGGCATCCCTTTTATGAGTTAGATGAAAAATACAGAATAGAAGCAAAGCTTACTGTTTATGAAAATCCAGAACAAATAGGATTTAAAACAAGTACAGCCCGTATTGCTGAATACAATATTTATGGAAAGGCAGAATTTGAACTTGATGGCAAGCGATTCCAGCTTTTAATATACCAGAGTCCTACAGAGACTGAAGGATATGAAGACTATCTTTTCTTGCCTTTTACTGATTTAACTTCGGGCGAGGAAAGCTATGGAGCTGGAAGATACATGGATCTTAGAATACCAGAGGACAAAACAAAAATTGTACTGGATTTCAATAAAACGTATCAACCTTATTGTGCATATACAAAAGGCTATTCCTGTCCTATTCCGCCAAGTGAAAACTTTATTGATCACAAAATAGAAGCTGGGATAAAGCATTTAGAACTTGGACACTAAGAACAATTCTTCATAATGTCCAAGTAAAATATAAGCCTCTATTTGTCTTCTGACTCAGAAGAATGTATCTTATCAGATTGCCGTTTTTCCATCTGCACTTCTAATTGTGCAAATCGCGCCTCTAATGATTGCTGATTTTTTTCTATTAAAGATTGATTTTGTTTGAGTTCTTTTATTGCTTGCATTAAAATAGGGCCTAGCTTATCATAGGCTACTGATTTATATCCGTCCTCGCCTGTAATCACTAACTCAGGATATACCTTCTCTAGTTCTTGTGCAATCACTCCCACCTGTCTTCCTTCTTCAAAATTATGATCAGGAAAATTTTCAGTATCCAGCATATAATACACACCTGTCAATTTTTGAATATTCTCTAATGCTGATGATATTTCTTCAACTTCAGTTTTGTAACGAGCATCTGAACATGTCAATGTTCCACAAGAAGCAAAAATGCTCCCAGCAACTCTTATGTTCCCATTCACGTGCAGTTTTTGATTCGGTAGTGTTGTCCCAATACCCACATTTCCATCTTTTTTCCATGTCATACGTGCTGCAGTATTCCCTGAAAATAATGTCGACCATAATTCTAAATCATCATCAGCCCCATCATACCTAAATTCAAAGCCATAGCCTGCGCCTTCTTTTAATCCAAATACAACATCACCACCCTCATCAACATGTGTTTCTACGTTTCCTTTAAAATAACCGGCGTATCCATCAGCTCCTGTTGCTTCGCCTCGAACAGCAATTCCCTCTACACCCGTTGCTAAAAAATTTCCTGAAATTGCAGTAACACCACTTGTCTCTGAATTGACTCCCATACCTGCACTAGATTCAGAAATAAAGTATCCAGCAGTTCCACCACTTGCCTCAAAGGCTGTCCCATTAATCTCATTTGCTGTCGCTAACAAACCAGTTCCACTTCCTGCTAAGTTTGAAAAATGTCCACCCAGTCCTGTCTCTTTAATAGCCTGCCCCTGTACTCCCGTTCCATTCACTGAGGAAACACCTTGCACCCCATGACCCCATGTCCCTGAACCCACAGCATAGACCGCTTTGCCGGATGCCCCTAGTGCAACAAAATTTCCTGAAATCGCATCACTTCCAGTCGTAAAAGCATCAATGGCTTTCCCAGTACTGGCGCCAGAAGAAAATTTGCCTCCTCTATAGCCAATCCCTTCTATGGCAGTGCCATTCGTACTAGACGCAAAACTTTTTAAGCTGGTTCCCTCTGCATGTTCATTTCTAAAATAACCTGCTACAGCATCTTCATAATATGCTTGCGCATATATGCCTATCCCATAGTTTCCAGAAGCTAGTGTGAACACCCCGATGCCTTCATTTCCTGTGCTTGATGCAAAAAGGGAAGATCCCGTGGCGCTATTTGATAACAAAGTTGCAGCACTAGAAGAGCCACCTGAGTTTGTTGCAGTAACCTTCAAACCTGATCCTGTAATATCATCATGCACTATTGTTAAGTCCGTAAAATTTTCAGGATTATCTCCCCCAATTACAACTTGATTTCCGTTTCCTGAGTAAATTTTTGTAAACTCCTTTGTCCAATGACTATCATATTCACTGAGTAATTGCACCCATTCTGTTCCGGTCCAAGAGTAGTAACTTTTTGTCGATGGACTAAAAAACAAAAGACCCAATGCCGGATTTATTACATCCCCTACTTCAGAGTATGGTATGAGCAATCCTTGATCTTCTCCAGTAATATGTAAGGCTGCACTTGGATCAGGTGTTAATGTACCTATCCCCACATTTTGCGTCTGTGCACTTAAATGGAAAGTTAAAAATGAAATGAATAAAACGTTGAGTAAATTTTGAATTGTTCTCATTCTAATTATTTTTGAACAAGACTACTACTGATTGTCTTAAAATAGAACTCTACTTAGTAAATGGTCAGTATGAATTTGTAAGTGGTTTTTTGGGCATCACCCGCACTGCGCTGCGCTTGTTTGGGTCGGGCCGTCCATGACTCCGCGTGCGCTACGGTCCTTCGGACTCTTTTCAGATCATTCCCACCCCTGATGCATCGCATCGCAATAGAAACAGTTTATAAGCATTAAAAAAACTAAAGCACATTCTGCAAATCTTCTTTCCTATACCTACTCACAGGAACAATAGAATCATCTTCCATTTTCAACGAGCCACCAGCTCCCTTGCTATATGATTTTATATACTTCAGATTGATAAGATGTGAATTGTGGGGACGGAAAAAATGGAAATCCTTTAAGAGTAACTCCACTTGCTTAAGTGTCTTTGCAATAAATATTGTTTTTTCATTTTTGATATGAATGTGCGTATAATTCCCTTCTGCCTCACAACGGATAATGTCATCAGCTCGTACAAATTCTATACCTTCCTGCGTGGGAATTGCCACTTTATGTATTTCACGGTTTGACTTGGTCATGAGATTATATAGATCCAATAATTTTTCTTTGGTAAACCTATCTGAACGCAAATCTTCAATCTTTTTGACTGCCGCAACAAGTTCGTCTTTGTCAATGGGTTTTAATAAGTAAGCCACTGCATTTGTCTTAAATGCTTCCAGCGCAAATTCATCGTAAGCAGTCGTAAATACAACATCAAAGTCTAGGCTAGACATTTCATACAAAAGATCAAAGCCATTTTTACCTGGCATTTCTATATCTAAGAAAACAATATCTACTGTATTTTCACTCAAATATTTTCCCGCTTCATCAACGGAACTACAGGTCTGTATAACTTCTACTCCAGGACAATTCCATTCTAAAATCTTTTTTAGCGTTACTTGACAATGCTGTTCGTCGTCTACAATGATTGCTTTTCTCATAGAGTTTAAATTTTTATTTCAGGAATACACAAATTGATTTTTGTCCCCAAGACCTTTCCATCGTTGTCAAGGACATCAGAAACTTCTACATCCGTTTGTATATTATAAATCTCGTTTATCAACTTAATTCTATCCTGTGTAATGTCCATACCAAAGGATTCCTTACGTATTAATTTTTTTTCATTGATACGCATCGCTTCATTTATTCCTACACCATTATCAATTAGTTCAATTCCTAGCCCTTCTTTTGTTTTGTTTATTTTTATTTGAAGTTTTCCTTTTCGATCTTTAAGATTTGTAAAGCCATGGCGAATTGAATTTTCAACGTAGGGTTGTAATAGCAAAGGAGGAACGTGCACTAATTTTGTATCCAGTTTTTCATCGATATCTATTGTATAACTAAACATCTGACCATAGCGTAAATTTTCTATGTCCATATACAGTTTAAGCGTCGCTAACTCATCTTCTAGAGAAACTGTTTGCTTCTTAGAATTATTCAAGATATTGCGCATCAGCCGAGAAAACTTAACTAAATAGTCTGAGGCCTTTTGTGGTTCTTCCGTTACTATATATTGGTTAATAGAATTTAAGCCATTAAATAAAAAGTGTGGATTCATTTGTGCTCGCAGAGCTGCCATTTCTACATTAGCGAGTTTTTTCTCCAAACCTTCCTTTTCTCTGATTTGCTTTTCTCTGTATTTGTATAAAAGATAAAGTAGGCTAGTGAAGCCTATCAGAATGAAAATTCTATTTATCCATTTCTCATACCAGTGTTTTTCAATGTTAAGATCTACCACCCGTTCTGAAACAATACGATCATCTCTTTTTGCTCGTAGGTGTAATTTATGGTTTCCTCCTACTACATTTGTAAAATTGAGCAGATTCCCCTCTATTGGTTTGCTCCACGCACCAGACTCGTCTAACTTATATTGGTATGCTATATCAGAGAATGCTGGATTCGCTAATCTAAATCGAAAACCTAAGTCTCTTTGGTATTTTTTAAAACTAAAAATGTCGTTTTCATTAATGATTTCAGCCTTAGGACTTAGGGTATTATTCACAAATACCTGCTCTATTTTTATATTCCCATAATCCACATCATTGTTCATGAATTCTTTTAGAATTGGAGACTCAGTACGTGTATACACTTCACGGACATGTCCAGCATTGAGATAGCCATTCTTGTCTACGAGAGCCCAAAGAGAATGTTTCAAATAATGATCGATCAAATTAGAACTATGTTCAAAATTTGTTATTTCAGAAAAGAGTGGATTCTTGAGATAGAGTTGTATCATTTCTTCATTCTCAAGGTCAAATAATCTTGGCCCTGTTTCTCTAGACATTATAAGCACATATTGTTCTGTAATACGCTGCCCTCCTAGGTACCTAACTCCATACGTGCTTTTATATTTACCAGATAAATAAAAATCTACTTC
Source organism: uncultured Saprospiraceae bacterium (assembly GCA_937967615.1). Lineage (GTDB taxonomy): Bacteria > Bacteroidota > Bacteroidia > Chitinophagales > Saprospiraceae > CALCMJ01. The sequence goes on along the minus strand of CALCMJ010000118.1, from coordinate 1,224 downwards.
CTCACTGTGTACTTTTCTCCAGTCCCCATTTTGGGTGTTATAACTTAGGATAGTATATCCCTTATTTGCAATAATATAGAGCATATGTTTGTATTGAAACAGCTCCTCCATAAGGGCTTCTTGTTCGCCATAAAAAGGACAATCAATTTGTTCAATCTCCTTCGTTATGTTGTTGAATGAATAGAGATAAGTGTTCCCTACAATCCAAAGCTTTTCATTATTTTGAGCATCTTCTTTTATATTCATTATATGATGCTGAGTAGAGTTAAGGCCTATTACAACATCATCCTCCAAGTATTTTCCTATTATACTGTCTTGGGCAATATCATACTCAAGTAATCCTGCCTTGGTTCCTAGCAGCATGGTGTTTTCGTCAGTTTTATGCATTGCCCAAACTGATGATAGGTACGGATGCGCTTTTGCAAAAAATGCCTTAGCCTTACTATGAAATAATTCTCTCTTTTGGTCAAAATATTGCAAACCCACCTCATCTCCAATCCAAAGTTTCTTTTCAGGATCTTCGTATAGACAAAAAACTCTGTCATCATGTCTTCCAGTAGTTTCATCAAGTTTAAAATACTTGTAGGAATCATCATTGATACGCAATAAGCCATGACTATACATACCTAAGTAAATGTAACCGTTATCAGTAATTATAGAGCTAAAAATATCAGGGAAGGAGAAGTTTTTCTCTGTATTATAGAGTTTGGACGGGAATGTATCTAAGGCAAGCTGCCCTGACATGCTGAACGCAGATAGGACAAACAATAGAAGTAAACAGTATTGTTGTAATTGCGCTTTCATATCTGTCTAGCTAAAAATATCATATTTGTTCTAAATAGGCAAATCTACTTGATGAATGGTAGGCTATGCTGTGCAAATAGCAAATACCCCTGTGTGCATGGCACATCAGAGGTATTTGCGGATTCGCTTAAACCTGTCTTACTAGATAAGCTGGTGGGCGATTTGCACGCTAGTGATCCCCACTAAGTATACTGGTAAACAAGAATTAATCCACTTTAAGAAGTTTCCTACTTGCTACAAGCGATTTGTTGCTAAATAATTGTACCCAATATACTCCACTGATAAGTTTTTCAGTATTAAGTGTCAGAATACTCTTTTGTTCTATTGATTTAATTTCTTTTGTTAAATAGACTCTTCCTGAATTATCCATCATCTTCACAAGGACATTTTCTCCTAATACAGTAGTCGACAACTGAACCG
>CALCMJ010000117.1 GCA_937967615.1 uncultured Saprospiraceae bacterium | reverse complement strand
CGGAAGACCATCTGCTTTGACCACATCTGACTTTTCAAATACGACTTGATCTTTATATGTTTCGAAATGTACGTCTGAAAATTTTAGTAATTGAGAGATCTCCAAATCACGTGTAATCCCATACGGTTCATAATCATGGTTCGTATATACTGTATGAATTTGGTTGTCTTTTAGCAAGGATTTGAAAGCTTGCAGAGGCGTAGAATGATAAACCTTTAGAGAACTTGACTTTTCTCTTAACTTTTCATGAATTGAACAAAGTTGTTCGTAGATAAAGCTCACTCTTGCATCATTCCTATTTAATTCTTCTAAGATATTCTTATCGAAAATAAATACGCACTGTACAGGAAAATCTGACTCCAAAGCATGAAATAGTGCCGTATTATCTACAATTCTGAGGTCTCTTCTGAACCAAAACACATTAATCATATAGTTTTTTGTAAAAGTTTCACAAGAATTAAGGTCATTTATGCTTATTGAATACTAATTTTGATTGTAAATTCACAATTTACTAACTCAGGACACAATAAATGAAGAACTCATTAATTTTACTCGCTTTTACTTTCCTATTTATATCCTGCCAACAAGATAAAATAGTTGATCATACCCTATTATTTGATAAGTATCCAACTCTTGCTCCTCTTAATCAAGAATATATGCAATTCAAGGATGAGAAGTCAGCCTTAAATCTATTAAACAGTTTAGGTAAAATTGTACTTGATAAAAACGTAGAAGTCCCTCAAAAGAAAATACTGCTTGAGGCTGCATTAGATGTTGCACGGCAGAACAAACTTCATAACAGATCAATTGCTATTCTGTATCCTCTCATTCGTGATTATCCGGACACTGAGAAATCTACTTCATGGATGGCTCAACTCGCAAATAGTTTTTATGATTCCAATAAAAATGAGGCGGCTAATGTTATATCCGCAAGCTTGTTAGAAAAATTCCCTAAAGATAAAGATGTGTCTAAACTAAAAACTAGACTAACTCTCACTGGAGAAAGCGTGAGTGATTACATTACTAAACTAGGCGAACAAATTTTTGAGAATCCTGATGAAATGGGGTTAAATAGAATGTCAAGTATGAACTATATTGATGCTTGCCAAGCATACGCTCTCTCACATCCTGGCGAAGATCAAAGTGCTGAATATTTATACAAAGCGGCTGAGGTGGCTAAAAGCATTCGGTCTTCATCAAAATCCTTGTCACTTTATGACTGGATATTGGCTAAGTACCCAAACCATGAAAGAGCTCCTACTTCACTATTTATTAAAGGATTTATCCTAGAGAATGAACTTAAGAATCAGGCTATGGCTGAAAAAGTTTACAACGAATTTTTAGAAAAGTATCCTGATCATCAATTGTCAGATGATGTAAAATTCTTAGTTGAAAACATAGGTAAACCAATAGAGGAAATTCAAAAAATTATTGAGAGCAAACAGAATAAGTAATATACTTATTACCGATTCTATCACATTTACAAGTTCCTGTTAAACAGCATGCATTCGCGAACAGGAATTCTAATTGGAATTCTGGATTAGCTTTAGGTGTCTAATGTCTTCTTATTCGCGCATACGTTTTGATTACAATTATAAAATCATATCTCAAAGTTAATTCCATAATCTACTTAAAGCAAATGCACTCAAACAACTAAACAGAATACAAACTGATCCTAACATCGTATTCCCATATATTAAATACCCTATTCCAAACAAAAGACAGTAGATCATTATACAACCTAGAAAAAGCATAAGTAATTCCGTTGTAAATCTTTTGTCTTTATTCAACGGAATATCTACACCATCTTTTTCTATAGCATTAACCACAGGAGCCCATCCAGCTTTATGTGGCTGTATCTTTTTGAAAAAAGATTTGAGTGTTCCAAGGTCTGTTGGTCTTGTGAAGAATGTAGCAGCTATCCAAGCTACACTTGTTATTAAAACACCAATACACATTCTTTGCCAAGGTTCTAAAGCCCCCTGATAGATCATTTCAAAATAAATGGCAATTGCAAAACTAACCAGCATGGCTACGATTTCTGAATACGCATTAATTCTCCACCAGAACCAACGTAGTAGAAAGAGCAATCCGGTCCCAGCACCTATTTGCAGTAAGATGTTAAACGCTTGCAAAGCATTCGTAAGATACAATGCCATTATAGCTGCTAAGACCATAAGTACAAAAGTCGCCACTCTACCAATAAATACTTGTTGCTTATCATCAGCTCTATTATCAATAAATCTTACATAAAAATCATGAACAATATAACTTGCTCCCCAATTTAGATGTGTACTAATTGTGCTCATCAATGCTGCAATAAGAGCCGCAATGATTAATCCAAGTAAACCACTAGGGAGTAATGAAAGCATAGCAGGGAAAGCTAAATCATCATCTATAATACTTTTATCAATATCAGGAAAGCTAGTCGCTATAGAATCCAGATTTGGAAAAACAATAAGCGACGCTAATGCAATAAGAATCCAAGGCCATGGTCGCAATGCATAATGCGCTAGGTTAAACAACAAGGTTGCTTTTACAGCGTCCTTTTCTTCTTTCGCTGATAACATCCTTTGGGCTACATATCCTCCTCCTCCAGGCTCAGCTCCGGGATACCATGCACTCCACCACTGTACTGCGATGGGGACAAAGAATAGTGGAATAGCTACGTTCATATCATTGAAATCTGGAAATAGATCTATTTTTCCAGCTACATTTGGATGCGTTAATAATTTATCTAATCCTCCAATTTCTGGTAATCCAACAATGTAGATGGCACCCCAAACCATTGCAATCATACTAAGTATAAACTGAAAGAAATCGGTGAGCATAACTCCTCTTAATCCCCCCATTGAGGAATATATGACTGTGACTAATGAAACCAATAAAACGGTTTGAACAGGCGATATGCCTAGCATGACTCCAGCAATTTTTATCCCAGCTAGCATCACAGTTGCCATGATCATCACATTAAAAAAGACACCAAGATAGATTGCTCTAAAACCCCTTAAAAAAGCTGCTTCTTTTCCACTATAACGTAGTTCGTAAAACTCTAGGTCAGTAAGTATTCCAGATCTTCTCCATAGCTTCGCATAAATAAATACAGTTGTCATTCCAGTTAATAGAAATGCCCACCACACCCAGTTTCCTGCTACTCCATTTTTACGGATAATATCCGTCACTAAATTTGGTGTATCAGCTGAAAATGTAGTTGCTACCATAGACACACCTAGCAACCACCAGGGCATATCTCTACCTGATAAAAAATAATCTTTAGCACTTTTTCCAGCTTTTTTTGATGCCCATAAACCTATCAATAAGGTGGCAATAAAAAATGTAACTATAATTATCCAATCTATACTTTGTAAATTCATCTTCTACTTTTAATTAACTACTATTTCGTCTACAAATAACCAAGCAGGATTTCCTCCACCTTGCTTCCCTTCAGGTATGTTTCCATAATTTGGAACTTCTATTTTTAAATATCTTCCATACTTAGGATTCGTGAATCGTACAATGCTACTCATGACCTTCTTATCTGTGTCTCCTACTTTTGTATCCATAATCTCTTCATATTCTCTACCGTGATCTGAAATTGAAAATCTCATTGTAACGGGAAGATAGATCCATTGCCCCTCTCCTTTGAAGAATCGCATTTGAATTTCTTTAACTTCTGTGCTTTGTCCAAAATCAATTATTGCTTCAAAGTCAGTTCCATTAAAACCTAGCCATTCTTTATCACCATACCTTTCATCACTCCCTTTTACACCATTAACAACTGCTTCTATTCCTCCCTTACTGTAGCGTTCCGCTGGCATATGTATTAATGAGATATTCTTAGCTGTAGCTTTATGGAAATTTACATCTAGCTTAGCCTCTCTGCCTACTTTCTCAGTTCCTACAAAACTTCTTGCAACTAACTCAACTGTTTTATCAATTGCAATCTGGTCTTCGTATACAGTAGAATTTACATCAGGCATAGATCCATCTAATGTGTATCTAATTACCGCACCCATCTTTTCTGAACTTAAATTCACTTTCAAGCCTGCATCTTGATAAGTACTTGCTTTTACGTCTGCCGTATGGTCTGCATAATTAACTCCCATTGCATTCATTCTCTCCATAAAAGACCCCAGTCTTTCTAGAAAATTACCGTAATCTTTTTTTGATGTTGACCATCCTATTTCCGCAATAGCTGTTGCTCTAGGAAATGCCATGTATTCAACTTTCTTGTAATCTGGGATATACTCTGTCCATACATTCCCTTGTACTCCCAAAACATATTTGCTTTGTTCTGTTGTCAATTCTGGGTCAATGGGCTCATAGGAATACACTGTGCTTAATGGCAAGAAGCCACCAATTGCGAGTGGTTCATCTTCATGATCTGATTGGTAATAATCAAGATAACAATGCGAATTTGGAGTCATAATTACATTGTGTTTTTGCTTTGCAGCTTCGATGCCACCTGCAACTCCACGCCAAGACATTACAGTAGCGTTAGGAGCAAGTCCTCCTTCCAGAATTTCATCCCAACCAATAATATTTCTTCCATGGGTATTCAAAAAACTTTCTATTCTCCCTATAAAATAACTTTGGAGTCCATGTTCGTCTTTCAAATTTTCTTTCTTAATTAAATTTTGGCAGAATGCACTTTCTTTCCAACGCACCTTAGGACATTCGTCACCTCCTATATGAATAAATTGAGAAGGGAATAAATCCATAACTTCAAGCAGCACATTTTCCAAGAACTGGAAGGTCTCCTCCTTTGGGCAATAGACTTCATTGGACACTCCCCATTTAGTCATTACCTCATATGGGCCATCCGTACATCCTAGCTCAGGATATGCAGCTAGAGCAGCTTGTGAATGCCCAGGAAGTTCAATTTCTGGAATTACTGTGATATGCCTCTCCGTTGCATATTTGACGATTGAACGTACTTCATCTTGCGTGTAATAACCTCCGTATTTCTTTCCGTCAAATTGGTGCGGTTGGTCATTATAATGGCCTACTAAAGTTTCTTTTCTAAATGCTGAAATCTCTTGTAATTTTGGATACTTTTTAATCTCAATTCGCCATCCTTGATCTTCGGTCAGATGCCAATGAAACTTATTCATTTTATGATGAGCAAGTAGATCTATATATTTTTTGATATCAGAGGCGGGAAAATAATGTCTGCTCACATCCAAATGCATTCCTCGATATGCAAAGCGAGGACTATCTACAATTTCTAATTGTGGGATTTGAATTGACTTATTTAGCTTTTTGTCTTTAAATATTTCTGGAGGCAACAATTGTAATAAACTCTGAATTCCATAAAAGACACCTGCGTTGTTTTCTGAGTCTATATAAATACCTTCTTCGTTCACTTTAAGCGTATATTCTTCTGTTGACTGTGCATTATTAGAAGAATTTAGTCTTAAATGGATATCTGAATTCGTATCTGATTCTCCAGCATTCACAAAGCCAGTTAATGCAGCAAAATAATCTGCTTCTGATTCTAATCCAGCCGAGTATGTAAAACTAGATTTCACATCCAAAGAGTAAGTTCCAGATGTCTCGGTAAGCATTAAGGGCTTTGGAATTATATGAATGGATTGAGTTTTGGACTCAGGAGTATTCTGGCAGGCCATAAGACACACCAGTCCAAGAAAGTATATCGACCGCATAGCACTATTTATACTAACAATATAATAAATGCTAGCAGAATGCTATGCCTTATTTATACAATGAATGACTAAAGTTTAATTTCCGGTGTTTCTGGATTCAATATCCTTTAACTCCTCAACGAGAGTTTTCCTTTTTTCGACAAGAGCACCAAATTCTTTTCTATACGAAATACCAATCCCATACTTCTGTTCTCTATCATTTTGAATTTGATCTACATCGTACTTGCCGTAAGCTCTCAGCTTTAAGCGTTTATCATCAGTAAGAAAATAACCTAAAGAAAAATCACCAATGAAATAATTGTTTGCTTGATCAAAAGCTGATCTTCTAACATAAGAACCATCTAGGTCTAATTCCCACTTATCGTCTAAAAACCGTAATGTAGGATTCAATGCAATTTCATCTGGCGTTAATTCACTATTCCCTTGTATTCCAAAAATACCTGCGTTTTTAGAAAAACCCATATCAAAATCAACACCTGATATAAATCCATTTTCAGCAAGAAGCGCTTCAAGACCATCATTTACAATAAATGATAATTGGCTAGATAAAAATTCGGATAATGTATTGTAACTAGAAGAAATAAGTTCATCTGTGGTGTATCCTGTACCACTAATACTTGAATTCGTGGGAAGAAACGTATTGAACACAATCAAAGACACCACTTGATTATTTATTTCTGATTCATTCTGACGCAATGCACTTAATTTACTCTCAGCATATGCTCGTATTTCTCCAGTCAACTCAGGGAAATTAAAATCAAATGATACGGTAGGTGCATATAAAGTCCCACCAATGTGCATGGAAAGATCAACGTCTGTTTTCTTCTTTGCTTCTTGTTTTACAAGTTCAGAAGCCTGATCAATAAACTCAGCTAAAAAAACATTTAATGGTGCGCGTAAATCTGTATAGCTCGCATCAATATCTAAAGTCGCATCATACGGATCACCAGTCCATTGTATACGTCCACCTCTCTTGACTGTAAAAGGTTTTGCTACTAAGCCCCAACTTGTAAACAAGTACTCTCCTTCTAGAATTTCATATTCACCAAACGCATCAAAGTCTCCATTCCTTTTTATATTGACCCTTACATTTCCTTCTCCTTTACTTTCAATTATATCATGTAGGTTTTCATTAAAAATGATGTTGACTTCTGCATCTTCTGTAACAGTCACATTCATTTCAATATCTACACCTTCAATTTTAAATTCCTCATCTTCTTCATATGTTTCATCATCTTTGGCCCTAGAAAGATCTTTTTTATCTACAAAGGTGATGAAGGATTGTTGATAACCTTCATGATATTCTTCAATAGGTACACTAATTATAGTACCTGGGCCAGTAACGGCGTCTACAGTAATATCAGTAACACTAAAGCCTCCTTTAAAATCTACATTGATCTCACCAATTCCTAATCCATAGTATAAAGGATTATCTTTCTTGCTTGTGTTTAATCCTATAAAGTTCCTAGAGTACGCATTTAGTGAGAGTCTATAATCCTGAAGTAAACTGTGATTTATTCCTCCAGTGAAAATTGCTTTATTTCCGTACGTATCCTTAATTTGAACACCTGAAAGATCAATATATTTTTCTGTTATGCCTATGACTTGCTTATCAAAACGGAGAAAATTGCCCAAATAATCAATACGAACTCCGCCTTCATTTACAGTTGCTTCACCACTTAATTTGATGTCATCAATTTTGCCAAATACATTTATATCTACATCTGCATAGCCCTGAGTTTCTGATATTCCATCTTCAATTACGAATTCAAAGAAATCCAGCTGGAAACCTCTTCCTTTCACTTCTGCATCCACTTCTTTTGAAGGAACATCATATGTACCTGTCGCTTTAATAATATGGTTTTCATTTTGCACATCTATTGTCGCGTGGATTAAAGAATCTACATTATAAGATTCAATCGTTAATGAGCCGTAATTTTGGTCGTCTAGATAAAAATCTGGGACTTTCATATTCAGCTTCGCTTTCGGCTTTTTGTAAATATCATATACATGGACAATAACATCTCCTACCCCAGTAAATTTGACTTTGTCCCAATTAATGAGGCCATCGATCATTCTAAAATCAAAATTTTCAATGTATCCTATTAGGCCTGAATTCTTATAATCCTCAAATACTATTCTACGTTCTCCATCAGTAAGAATGAAATTTGAGATATCAATATAGTTCTTACCTAAGACGATTTGATTTCCTTTAGCAAAGTCCCAATCAGCACTGAACATTCGCCATTCTTCATTATTAAACTTGATCACTACACCATCCTTATGTGGAGCGAGTTCTCCTGTAATATGGACTAGATCCAATGAATCCCCAAGATTTTCTGTGTCCAAAGAAAACTGCATAGTGTCTCCTTCCATTTGTACCTCAATGTTAATAGGGTCAAATAGCTTATTCATAGCATACAATGAATCAAGAGTTAAGTGTAGCTTGTTTTCTGAACGTCTATTAAGTACATCAAAACTTACTCCTCTGACTATGTCATTATTTTTTTGAATACTACCAAAAGCACTTTCAATTTCAATTATTTCATTTTTAGAATCTACGGAACCAAAGGCGAGCATGTTCTTGACTTTAGTATTCGGTAGTCCTAAAAGTTGTAAATAATTCCTAGAGTCTTCTATGTTTAGTTTAAAACTAAAATCCTGATCTCTGGAGAGTTTAACATTGGAAGGAATATCTAAACGCTCAGCATAATATGGATAGTTTCTTCCAATCTGCCATTTAGCAAGTTCTGGTAATTTCAAAAGATCAAAATTTCCATCAAGAGATAAAGCAAATGTTTCTGATGAAAGAATCACATTCCTATTATTTGCATTTCCTGGAGCAGAATCAACATAAAGTGTGTCAAAAACATACAAGCTGTCTTTGAACAATAAGACAAAATCCCCTAACTCTCCATTTCCTATAAAATCGTTTACACTTGTACCTTCTAACTGCACATTAAAATTCCCTTTTACAGCAATTTGCTCTTCAGATAGATTTATCTTTTTAAAATCGAGATCCCTTATTTCAGCTTCAAAGTCGGTAATAAATTTATCTCCAACTTTTTCAACATAACCATTAAAATTAAGATCTAGGTCTTGGTTCTGAATAATGAAATTTCCATTGAATTTATTTTCATTCAATGCACCATTAATTTTAAAGTCTTTATATGTATATCCTTTGTATGTGAAAGATTCTACTGCAGCATCTAAATCTCCCCCAGCATTGGAAATTCGTAAACCCTCTCCTTCAGACACTTTGGTAAATAAACTTACTTTGTCAAAATCTGGATTATCGCTCCACTCTCTTAGGTCAAAATCATTTAAGAATAATTCTCCGGAATACTTTGCTCCATCCCTTCCGTCTTTCAAGTCTAAACGCATATCCAATTTTGCCGCTCCTAAATCCGTATCTAATTCTCCATATGCTACAAAATCATAAATGAATCCATCAAAACGTCCAGAGAAATCTAAAGATCCTAGCTTATTGAAGTTCTCAGGAGGATTAAATCCTGGGATAATCTTACGTAGATCGTTGATGTTTGTCTTTAGCTTTTTGAGATTTAGATTGATAAGCATATCATCTGCATTCGTAATATCTCTAGTGTCAATATTCCCCTCTAAGAAAACTTTATCTGCTAAGTTTATGGAAAGATCCTGACCACGTAAGTTGTTTATCTTCCCTCGTATTCTTCCGTTGATATATAGTTTCTCTTTATAATTTTGTTTAAAAAATGCACTATTATAAAGTTTAGGTATAAAATAGACAAGCTCATCAATTGCAATATATGAGTCTTCAAACTGCCCATCGATTATTACTTTATTTGTGAAATCTTCAAAGGATTTAAAATTCCTATACTTTAAAGTTATTTCATCTGAGACATGAGAGTGATCTGTCTTGAATTCTAAATCCTTTAATGAAGCTCCTCTCTTTGTTAAAGAAAATTTTGTAGAAAAATTATCCAGACTCTTTCCATCCTTTGTAGCAAAACTAAGCTTGTTAAGAGCAGCAAAATAACCTAGAGAATCAGATGCCTTAAGATCATCAATTGAAATATCAAGTTTAGAGATATCAAAATTGTTGTGGTCAAAATGAGGTACGTCAAAATTAAATGACTCAACTTGGCTTCCATTTTTATAACGAAATTTTCCATCGTTTACATTGAGTTTTTTCACTGCAAAATTAAAACTAAAAGGCTTCTTTGTTTCTTCAAGCACCTCATCTATTTCGTCAACTTTCTCTATTGCCCCAGCGAACAAATCCAATACTGCTTCAGGCGTATCCAAATTAACTTCTGTCAGGATGATATGATTATTTGGTATGTCGATCTTTTCAATATCAATTCTTCCTTTATTAATTTTAAAGTAATTCCTAGATCCATTGTTCTCATCAAAAGTTTCGTATACGACATTATCCAAAATCAGACTATTGACATCAAAATGAAAAGCTGTTTCTTCTTCATCCGTTTTCTCATATGCTGAAGGCTTCTGAAATAGACGCTGAAATACTGAGCTCTCACCAACATAGGTATTGTTTTTAATGCTGACATCTTTGAGCTCAATGATGTCAGAATGCAATTCTTTCGTAAATAAAGATCTTAGGTTTTCTGTGAGTGAAGTAGAAAGACTTCCAACGGATAAAATCGTATCATTTTGGATTGTGTCAATTATATATACATCCTTAAGTTGTAGTCCGCTAGTTCCAAATACTTCCATCTGCACTTCTCCTACTTCTACATGCATCTTCAGCTGCTCACTTGCCTTTACTGCAGCCCAATCAACTATTTTGTTTTGAACACTTGGAATCTGTACAATGAAGTATAATAAAACAGGAAGAATTAGTAAAAATAACGCGAGTATCAGTAAAAGTGTTTTCAACTTTGACCTTGGCTTTTTTGCGGTATTTTTAATATCTGCCAAATGCATTCAGTTTATCTCTAAGAAAGTAACTAGATATCCTAGCTTTAAGGTGCAAAAATAAGGCTTTTAACCTGATTTTAACCCGAATAATACATTATGTTTTCTTTTAATATATAAGTCTTGTGCATGATATAGAACTTTAACCAGCCACATCCCTACTTGATATTAAAGCTTTGTGAAGTTGGATAGCCTCATTTGCCTCTTTGACATCATGGACTCTCAAGATTTTTGCACCTCTTTCTAGGGCAATCATATGTAATGCAGTCGTTCCATTTAGTGCATTGTCTGAGTTTGTATCAATGCTCTTATATATCATCGATTTCCTGCTTAACCCAACTAATATGGGCAAGTCTAAAATATCAAACACATTTAAATTATCAAGTAATTGAAAATTATGCTTGACTGACTTTCCAAAACCAAAACCTGGATCAACTACTATTTGATTTGCTCCTTTTTGATTTAACTCCCTTTTTGATGAAATAAGAAATTGTAGTATTTCAAAAACCACATTATCATAACTCGGGTTTATCTGCATGTTTCCTGGTATCCCTTGCATGTGCATCATTACATATGGAATATTGTCTTTTGAAATTACATCGAACATGAAATTATCTAAAGTACCACCTGAAATGTCGTTTATCATGTTAGCACCAGCATCTATGGCAGATTTTACCAATTTTGAATTATAGGTATCAATAGAGATAAATACATTAGGATATCTGGCTCTAAGTTTTTCTAAAATAGGAATAAGTCGCTCATTTTCCTCAGCATCATTCCCTAATGCGGCGCCAGGTCTACTAGAAAACACACCTAAATCAATAATATCAAGACCTTCTTCCAATACAGGGTCTAAATATGCAATTACACTGCTTAAAGTTGCGTGTTGACTGCCTTTATAGAAAGAATCACTATTTAAATTTACGATGCCCATGGTCTTAGGCACACTTAGGTCAATATGAAGTCCGTTGTACTGTAGTGAAGTAAGCATTAGTGATTAAATTTATATAAGATTTTACAATATCATATTTACCACCTGAAATATTGCATTAAATTTCACAGAGTTTTTATTTTTGAGACAGATACCCCGATAATTTTTTTGAAACTGAAATACACACTTATTCCGAATCGATAATGATAAAGAGAGAAAATCTGTTCATTGACCTCCTAATTGGGGCATTTACAATCATTTTTATAGGACTTTCCTTGAATTTCTTTTTAAAAAAGGAAAACCCCTCCCCAGAAGTCAATAATAATATAGAAACTAAAAAAGAACTTAAGCCTCTTTTTGGCTATAGTCAGGAAAATCATCACTTTGATAAACTTAAGATCCTTCCAAATCAATTTCTTGCTGACATATTAGAAACATATGTTTTTAGTTACTCGGAAATTGCAAAATTAGAAGAATCCGCAAAAAATGTTTTTAGCGTTCGTCACTTAAGAGCAGGAAAGAATCTAACATTTATAGCTCAGGATAGTTGCTCCAATCCATTTTGTATGATATATCAACCAGATCCATTTAGATATATCAAGTACAACCTTTTAGATTCAATGCAGGTAGAAATAATTGAAAACGAATTTACTATTGAAATGGATACGCTTGTAGGTGAAATTAAAAGTTCTTTATGGGCATCTATGATCGACAATGGACACAAAGCTACCCTCATTGATAAAATGGAAGATGCGTTTGCCTCTAAAGTAGATTTCTACTACACTCAAAAAGGCGACAGATATAAATTAATTTACGAAAAAAGAATCATAGACGGAGAATTCATTTCTTATGGAAACATCTTGGCCGCATATTACCAGAATGATCAAGGAAGGCATTACTCAATCTATTATGAGAATGACAAGTATGAAGGATTTTATGATTTTGAAGGCAGACCAACAAAGGGTAACTTTTTAAGAGCGCCCGTAAAATATTCTAGGATATCTAGTCGATTTAACCGAAACAGATTTCATCCTATAAAAAAACGTAGAATCCCTCATTTAGGAACTGACTACGCCGCTTCGCATGGTACTCCTATTCACAGTGTTGCTGATGGAGTAATTGAGCTTGCTAGCTATACCAAGAATAATGGAAAGTATGTAAAGATTAAACACGGAAAAACTTACAAAACACAATACTTACATATGTCAAAATTTGCCAAAGGCATACGTAAAGGAAAATCCGTTAAACAGGGACAAACTATTGGATATGTAGGATCAACTGGTTTAGCGACAGGGCCACATGTTTGTTTTAGATTCTGGAAAAACGGTAAGCAAATTAATCATCTCAGAGAAAATTTTCCACCGGCAAAACCTATGAGTGAAGATGAAATGCCATTGTTTGAATCTATTAGAGATAGCATGATCATTGAACTAACTAGAGGTGAAGTTCAACTTATAAGTAATCCTGCAACTTAAGCTCTAATTTTATATTTTTTTCAGAGTGAAACCGAATGTAGTACCCTCACCTACATTACTCCTTATGTTGATAGCTTGCTTGTGGGCTTCAATTATATGCTTAACAATAGAAAGGCCTAAGCCAGATCCACCCTGAGCTCTGGAACGACTAGGATCTACTCTATAGAACCTGTCAAAAACATGGTTTATGTGTTCTTTCCCAATTCCAATACCATCATCACTTACTTCAACTAAAACGGTATCATCCAGATCAAAAAATGAGACTTCAATACTTCCATTTTCCTTGCCATACTTAATTGAATTAACAATTAAATTATGAAGCACCTGTCTAATGTTTTCTCTATCCCCCTGCACAACATATGCTTTATCTGCTTCAGGGTTTATTTTAAGGACTGAACCGGTTTCTTTGAGATGGTTTTCCATATCAAGAAACACTTCTTCAACTAGTTTTTTTACATCAAAATTTGCAATTTCTAAATACACCTTACCAGACTCCAGTTTATTTATCAATTCAAGATCATCCACAATAAATTTAAGTCTGTCTAAGTTATTCATGGCCCTTTGCAAATATTTCATATTTACCTTCTCATCGTACAAACCCCCTTCTAATAAAGTATGCACAAAGCCTTGGACAGTAAACAATGGAGTTTTCAATTCATGAGAAATTGTGCCAACGTAGTTTTTGCGATAATCTTCTAATTCTTTAAAAGACTGAATTTGTTTCTCTTTGTCATCAGCCCATTCACTCACCTCTTCTCCTACCATTTCAAGCGTTGTAAATTTATCGATCTCTTTAGTCTGGTCATTTGTCTTTGACTTACCAATAATCTGATAAATGAGTTTGATTTTACTAAGAATATAGTTTTCTAATAAGACACGTATTGTGAAATATGAGATGAGGCCACTGACAAATATTGCAAGTATAACTGATTGATAAGTTAGATCTATTTTATTGAGGAAGAATAAGACTGCTAAAACAATAATATTGATCAGCAAAATTAAGAAGCTAACAAAAATTGAAACCTGCTTTATTGTAAAATTTCTATCCAAAACTTAAAAATCAAATTTGTATCCAACCCCTTTTAGAGTTTGGATAAATTCAGCGCCTATTTTCTCTCTCAGTTTTCTGATATGTACATCTATAGTTCTATCACCTACGATAACTGAATCGCCCCAAACTTTGTTTAAAATAGAGGTACGCTTAAATACTTTTCCAGGCTTTGAAACCAGCAGTTTTAAAAGTTCAAATTCCTTTCTCGGTAATACTAGCGATTTTCCATCAATCTCAATAGTAAATTCATCATAAAGTATTTTCAGATCACCAAAAACTTGAGTGTTTTCTTGATTTGAATTCGCAAATATACGGTGGCGTCTTAATAATGCTTTTATGCGACTTTTAAGGACATTGGGTTTTACCGGCTTGGTGATATAATCATCTCCTCCTCCGTCTAGTGCAGATATTTGAGTAAACGATTCCGACCTTGCAGTTAAAAAGCTGATCAAAGTATTATCAAAATCTTCATTCTTACGCAGGGTTTGACAAACTTCAATACCATCCATTCCAGGCATCATGATATCCAAAATAATTAAGTGAGGCATAAATGATTTGGCCTTTCTAATGCCTTCCATACCATTAATTGCTATCTCAACATCATAGTCTTCTTGCTCAAGATTATACTTGAGAAGCTCCAAGATATCTTCTTCATCATCTACTATTAAAATTTTAGGCCTGAGCATCAATAATATTTTTTGAGACATAAAGTTGCGACAAAATTTGAATCAACACCTTTTGCCAAGATTAACTTAAGGTTAATTCTTTGTTCCTTTCTTCTTACTAATAATCTCTTTCTTGATTGCTTCTTCCTTCTGGTCAACTTCTTTATTCTCTTTTTTGTTCTTTTGACCGTACTGGAAGTTTTTGTCCTGACTTAAAAGTTCCACAGACACTGAATCACAATACATTAGGAATAATTCTTCATTTGCCTTTAACATTTCAATGTTTGCCTCAATTTCTTCTCGTGGAATCTTGTGTATTTTTGAAATCTGATTCATAAAAAGATTACGAACACTATCCTGATTTGGCACAGCATATAATTGAATAGCCTGGGATGCAATAACAATGTCTTTGAAAATTGCTTTCAATTCGGCTTCAGGAATACTAGGTTCAAATTTTGTCTCTTGCTTGCAAGATGTAAGGAAAAAGAAGGCCAGTAAGAAAAGGTAAGAAATTTTCACAGGTCAAATTTAGGTCTTAAAATCTTTATTACTTTAGAATTCTCATAATTCACCTCTTTCCAATTATCTACACTTGATTCAAAAATAGCAATACCGCAAGTAGGGAGATTATCAAGAACCATCCCATCAAAACTGTTCACAAAATAAGTGCTAGTAGGATTATGGCTGTACATAGCAATTGTGTCAGCTTCTTCTGGGCTAGCTTGAATAATGTCCATAATATCAGTTTCTGAGCCGAAATAGAGATTTGTTTCTATTGAAATATCCTTTTTATCAATATCATACGCTTCAGAAAACGCAATTGCGGTATCATGTGCTCTTTTACCAGGACTTGCATATATAATGTCAATTTTAGGGACAATTCCCTTGAGAAGCATAGCCATTTTAGGAGCATCTCTCTTTCCACGTGCATTTAAAGGTCTATCAATATCCTTTAAGTTGGGAAAATCCCATGAGGATTTAGCATGTCTTACGAGTATAAAGTTCTTCATTTTAGAATGAATAGTTATATTTGAAAGTTTATCCAAAGTTAGATGCTATATTATAATTCATTTGCCAAATATTTACAAAATATAGAACAAGTATTCTTAGAAAAAGATTATATGGCTGCAGAGGAAATTTATGCCTCTGAAAAAATTAGCCTAAAATCAATGACAAAGAAGCTTTGGGTTCTTGAATTTGAGGATAAAGAGACGCATGAAGTTGAAATCATGCTTAAATCGGATAAATTAAACACACATACTTGCGATTGCTCTGAATTTAAAGCAAATAGGATCTGTTCGCACATAATTGCATCCTATTTGTGGATAAGAGACCAGGTAGAACATACGCTTGCCGTTCGTAAAGAAGAAGAAAAGAGAAAAGAAGCAAAGAGACGTAAAAGGTTGATGTCAAGGCAAGGGACAACTGTTTCTAGTATTTTAGAGCAATCCACCAAGGAGGACGTTAAGGCTTTCCTTCTTGCTTATGCACGTAAAGACAAGAAATTATCAACTGCTATAAAAGTGCATTTTTTATCAAAAGCAGGTGGCACTTCACGTGAAAACATTTCTGCTATTCTTGATAGCATTGCGCCTCCCATTACAACTGCCAATAAGAAGATGCACAATTCCAGCTGGCTTCTATTCTATAGAACTATGGAAGAGTTCTCCAATCAAACTGGTGACTTCATCAGTTTACAAAACCACAGAGAAGCTGCAAATATTATTGTTGAAAGTCTATTCAAATTGTATTACTTGGTCTCAAAGTTTCCAGATAAGTCTGAAAAGTTAATTTTCTTTATGAATAGATTTAGTGAATTATCAGAAGACTTATTTAATGGTATAGAAGCTCCTATGGAAAAGGATCAAATTAAAGCAATGCTAATGGAGATCCCTAAGCGTTCATACTTTAATTCTGCACATAAAATTGATTTCGTCCATACCCTACTCATTCAAAATTTACTAAATAAGCAAGATTTAAAAGAACTCGTAGAAATCTACTCAGATCTAATATCTGATGAAAACAAAAACATCATCCACGCAAAAAGTTTTGAAATCAGGCTGCGCACCCTAAATGAAACATTGACTAGCGATACAATAAATGCAATACCAAAAAAACATATTAATAGCATTATCCATGAAATTATAGAAGAGGAAGATTTTGTCGCCTTACAGAACGTGATAAATGTATTAGAGGAGATTGAAAGTTTAAACTATTATGGAAATTACAAGCTCATTCTTTTAAAATCCAAAAACAAAATCAAGGACTATAAAAATTTAGCATTAGAGCTTTATAAACTTACGGAAGATTACAACTATTATGAAAAGTACAAAAGCGTTAGCATAGATGCAGAAAGCGATAAGGTTTCAAAAAAGCTACGCTTGCTTCTAGAAGACATGTCAGAAAAAGCAAAGCTAGAATTTTGGAGAAACCGAAATGATATTTCTAGACTTATTGAGGTTCTAGAAAACACAAGTGATGTTGATCTACATTTTGAGTATGCAAAGATTCCAGGAGAAGAATTTAATTTGCAACTTATTCCTCTATACAAAAAACATATAGATAATTACCTCGAGAACTTTATAGGTACAGGGAAGGAGAATTTTTTAAGAAAAATGGGTCGTCATTTAGAATTGCATAAGAGTAGAAAATTCCGCAGAGAATTGATCGAATACATTAAGTCAAATTACGGCTATAGAGACAGTATATTAAATGCGCTCAACTAAATCAGAATGGTTATAAAGGGATGTATTTTTGATTTGGATGGAGTGATCGTTGATACCGCCAAATATCATTACCAATCATGGAAACGATTAGCTGCTGAACTGGGTTTTGATTTTAATGAAGAAGTTAACGAAAGACTCAAAGGAATCTCAAGAATGGACTCTCTCAATATTGTTCTTTCAGAAGGTGGAGTAATTGTTAGCGAAGAGGAGAAAGTGGATCTATGTTTTATGAAAAACGAATGGTATAAAGAATACATTGTAGATCTTGACGAAAGTGAATTATTGCCAGGCGTTAAAAAGTTCATTGAACAATTACGAAAGGATAAGATCAAGATAGGATTAGGTTCTGCAAGCAGAAATGCAAAGTCAATCATTAAAGGAATAGGCATCGACCATTTATTTGAAGTGATGATAGATGGAAATGATGTCCAAAAATCAAAACCAGACCCAGAGGTTTTTCTAAGAGGTTCTACTGGATTGAATTTAGACCCAAAAAATATAATCGTGTTTGAAGATTCTAGAAAGGGACTTGAAGCCGCTATCTCAGCTGAGTTTATTCCTGTGGGAGTGGGCATACCTGAACTGTTACCTGAAGCAAACTTTCATATTCAAAGTTTTGAAAACTTGAGTATAAAACAAATCATAACACATTTGGCAAAGTAGTATGAAGAATTACATCAGTCATCATCCTTGGAAAATAATTGAAGAAGTCTTTCATCCAGAATACAATAAAATTTCTGAAAGTCTATTTAGCATTGGGAATGCAAGGTTTGGACAACGTGCAAATTTTGAAGAAAATTATAGTGGAGAAAGTTTACAAGGATCCTATGTTGCAGGTATTTATTATCCAGATAAAACGAAAGTAGGTTGGTGGAAAAACGGTTACCCTGAGTACTTTGCAAAAGTCTTGAACAATTGCAATTGGATTATGCTGGACATTTATATAAATGGAATTCAGTTTGATTTATCCAAGTGTGAAATTAAAGAATTCTATAGGGAGCTAGACATGAAGCACGGTTTGTTGAAAAGGAAATTTACAGCAAAAACACAAGATGGAATCCTAATAAATGTCAGTTGCATTCGATTTTGCTCATTCGCAAACAAAGACCTAGGAGCACTTGAATATAAAATTGAAATTATTGAAGGCAAAGGGCAATTTGCGTGTGATTCTATGTTAGATTTTGATATCAGAAATCAAGACTCAAACTATCAAGAAAATTTCTGGACTAACTACGCAAGTACGTTAACAAGTGAAATCGCATATATACAAGCTGACACTAAAAAAACTGCCTTTAAGCTGGGACTTTCATCAGTTACAAGATTAGAACACAATTCAAAATCTATCGCATCTATTCCCAATCAGGCTTCTGAGGCAAAAGTCGGTCATAGACATGAATTTCCATTCGCAGATGGAGACAGCATCTCAATACACAAGTATGTTTCTTTAGTATCCAGTCTGTACCAAGAACAAAAGGATTTTAAAGATTTAAGTACTCACATCGTTCAACAAGCAACACTAAAAGGATTTGAAATCTTAAAAGATGAGCATGCAAATAAGTGGGAAGAAAAATGGGAGCTAAGTGATATAATTATTGAAGGTGACATCTCCGCGCAACAAGGGATTCGGTTTAATATTTTTCATTTAAATCAAACATATGACGGACAGGATGATAGATTAAATATTGGCCCCAAAGGATTTACTGGAGAAAAATATGGTGGAAGTACGTATTGGGATACTGAGGCTTATTGTTTGCCTTTCTATTTATTCACCTCTGACCAGAAGCTTGCTAAAAATTTACTAAAGTATCGTTACAAACATTTAGATAAAGCAATAGAAAATGCTGCGAAACTAGGTTTCACGAATGGAGCTGCCCTCTACCCCATGGTCACCATGAATGGTGAAGAGTGTCACAATGAATGGGAAATTACATTTGAAGAAATACATAGAAATGGTGCAATTGCATATGCCATTTATGACTACATCAGATTTACAGGAGACAAAGACTACATGGCTAAATATGGCTTAGAAGTCCTGATAGCTATAAGCAGATTCTGGGCTCAACGTATTAATTATTCTAAGGATAAGAATAAGTTTGTGATACTGGGAGTAACAGGGCCTAATGAATATGAAAACAATGTAAATAACAATTGGTACACAAACTATATTGCTCAGTGGTGTTTGAAATACACAAGCGAAGCGATTAAAAATTGTGCAGAAAACAAATGGCACCCACTAAAAGAAAAAATAAAATTCAACGAGAAAGAGTTTGAGCAATGGCAGAGAATTATTGATGAAATGTATCTTCCAGAAGATCTCAATAGGGGCATATTTTTACAGCAAGACGGTTTTCTAGATAAAGAAATAATCCCAGTTAGCAATCTTAGTACAAACGACCAACCTTTAAATCAAAATTGGTCTTGGGACAGAATTCTCAGATCCTGTTACATCAAACAAGCGGACGTTTTGCAAGGACTTTAT
Source organism: uncultured Saprospiraceae bacterium (assembly GCA_937967615.1). GTDB lineage: Bacteria > Bacteroidota > Bacteroidia > Chitinophagales > Saprospiraceae > CALCMJ01. The sequence goes on along the minus strand of CALCMJ010000117.1, from coordinate 12,315 downwards.
TTTTTTGAAGACCATTTTGATAGAGAAACGCATATAAAAAACTTTGATTATTATGAACCCATTACTGTGCATGAATCTTCTCTATCTCCATGTGTTCATGCTATACTTGCTGCTAATCTAGGAAAGTCTGAAAAAGCTTATGAGATGTACTTGAGGACATCAAGATTGGATATAGACGATTACAACAACGACACCGAAGATGGATTACATATCACTAGCATGGCAGGTACATATATTTCTGTTGTGAAGGGGTTTGCAGGAATAAAAGTGCGCGATAATACCTTACATATAAATCCTGCCCTACCTAAAGTGTGGAAATCAATTCAATTCAGTGTACTTTTTAGAAACCAGCGTTTAAGAATCTCTATTAAAAAGGATTTCTCTGAAATTGAAAATCTTTCTGAAAAAGATTTGAGAATATTTTTTAATAATAAGGAAACGATGCTTCCGCCACAGAAAAACACTATTTTGGAACATACTCATAGTCTTGTAAACTAAAGCACCCATCATGAAACATATTCTAATTCTGACATTGCTAACTTTATTGGCCTTAGGGTGTAAGCCTAATGGAAAGGAAAATAAGACCACGGATTCTGTATCGCAAAAGGAAAGAGATATAAAGTCTTTACCAGACTGGGCAAAAAGTGCTAACATATATGAAGTGAATTTAAGGCAGTACACTGAAGAAGGAACTTTCACTTCTTTTGTGTCTCATCTTCCAAGGCTTAAGCGAATGGGTGTTGACATTTTATGGTTCATGCCTATATACCCAATAAGCGAGAAAAACAGGAAAGGATCACTAGGTAGTTACTATGCAGTTAAGGACTATGCAAAAGTTAATCCCGAACATGGAACAATAAAAGAATTTAAATGGATGGTTGATAAGATACATGCAATGGATATGTATATTATTCTTGACTTTGTACCTAATCATACAGGTTGGGATTCAGACTGGATAACGAATCATCCTGAGTGGTATACACAAGATTCAGATGGAAATGTAATAGATCCAATTGATCCCAACACAGGTGAATCATGGGGATGGACAGATGTCGCAGACCTGAATTATGATAATCAAGAAATGCGTGCGGAGATGATTAAAGATATGAACTTCTGGGTAAAAGAAATGCATGTGGATGGCTTTAGAATGGATGTTGCCCATAATGTTCCACAGGACTTTTGGGACACCGCTTCTTCAGAATTGCAATCGACCAAGAATATTTTTATGCTCGCAGAATCTGAAGTAGAGTCACACAGAAATAGCAAGGCATTTCATACAGATTATGGCTGGAACTTTCACCATCTTATGAATGAAATCGCAAAGGGAGAAAAGAAGGCAGAAGAAATAGAAAATTGGTTTAAAGAAGATGCTAAGAAATACAACAAAGGGTTTCATCTTCATTTCACCTCAAATCATGATGAAAACACCTGGAGCGGAACTGTATTTGAGCGCATGGGTGATGCACACAAAGCCATGGCTGTCCTCAGTGCTACATTGCAAGGGATGCCCTTATTATATGGAGGTCAAGAAGAACCAATTAAACATCGTCTGAAATTTTTTGAAAAAGACAATATTGGATTCAAGAATTACGCTTATGGAAAATTTTACAAAAGCTTATTTGAACTAAAGCATAAAAATAAGTCTATGTGGAATGGTGAACATGGGGATGTAGATCCACAGTTCTTTAGATTAGATCCAGATGTTATAGCCTACGAAAGAGAAAAAGAAGGTGATAAAACAATGACTATTATCAATCTATCTAAGGAAAATAAAGAATTGGCATTCCCAACACATTTCACAGGCACAGAAATTTTTGATGCTAATGAAGTGCATTTACATGAAGGAGATATGATCAGTATCCCACCTTATGGTTATAAAGTGTACAGTAACGTAAAATGATATGAAAAAAGAACGTTTTTCATTTTGGCAGATTTGGAACATGGCCTTTGGATTCTTAGGAATTCAATTTGGCTGGGGCTTGCAGATGGGAAACATGAGTGCTATCTATGAGTATCTAGGTGCCAGCCCAGATCAAATTCCATTACTTTGGTTAGCGGCCCCATTAACTGGACTAATTGTACAACCCATTGTAGGATATTTTTCAGACAATACTTGGTCTCCGAGATTTGGAAGAAGAAAACCATATTTCTTTGTAGGTGCACTGTTTGCTTCACTCCTACTTATTGCTATGCCCTATTCTTCTACGATTTGGATGGCTGCAGGATTCTTATGGATTTTAGATGCGAGTATCAACATAAGTATGGAACCATTCCGGGCATTAGTTGCTGATGTTTTGCCAAAAGAGCAATATACAAAGGGCTATACCATGCAAAGTTTCTTCATTGGTTTAGGTGCTGTGTTATCAGCAGCATTGCCATGGTTGTTTTTAAATGTATTAGGGTATAACTCAGAGGCAGAACCAGGTGTTATTCCTGATTATGTCAAAATGAGTTTCTTTGTAGGAGCAGCTGCATTTTTCTTAGCTGTGATGTACACCATTTTTACAACGAAAGAATATCCTCCTGAATATTACGAAGATGAAGAAGCTGATGAAAAAATAGGATATTGGCAAGGGCTAAAAAAGGCATTTATAAATATGCCTGAAGCTTTCAAGAAATTAGCTCCTGTGCAATTTTTTAGCTGGATGGGGCTCTTTCTAATGTGGTTTTATTTTACAGTTACAATTACAGGATCTGTTTTTGGGGCAGACTCTCCTAGTGACCCAGGCTATGCTGAAGGCGTTGTTTGGGGGAATTTATGTTTTGGATTTTATTCCCTTGTGACATTCATATTTGCTCTCTTTATGCCAAAGATTGCTGACAAAGTTGGCCTTTCTAAACTCCACGCAATTTGCTTATTTGCCGGAGGTATAGGACTGTTATCTGTAGGGCTTATAGAATCAAAATGGTTACTATTTCTTTCAATGACTGGTGTAGGGATTGCCTGGGCGAGTATTGTATCCATGCCTTATGCAATGATCGCAAATGATATTCCGCCCAAACAAATGGGCATATTTATGGGCCTATTTAATATGTTCATTGTCATCCCTGAAATTATAGCAGCATTAGGTTTTGGCTGGGTGATGTCTTCTGTATTTGACAATGTTAAGTTATATGCGATTATAACTGCCGGAATAATGTTGATTATTGCTTCTTTGCTCACATTACGCGTAAGGATCGATTAAGGATGTCTGAATTCTTCAATTGATTGTATATATTTATCAGATTATCCATATCTTTCGGTTTATAACAATGAATATGAAGACATTTAAATATATCCTACCCTTATTTTGCATTCTTGTATTTGCATGTAAGAACGCCCCAGAAAGGCCTGAGTCTGTATTATCAGAAGGAAGTAAGGCTGCACAAGAACTTCAGACAAACACAACTGCGACAAATCCTAGCCCAACAGGCGAACCAGCACAAAATGCTGAAGGAGTTTGGCATTATACCTGCCCAACTGGATGCGCAGGCGGAGGTGCTGGTGCATCAGCTTGCCCAACATGTGGAACTACTCTAGCACATAATACGGCGTATCACAATAGTGGAGTGAGTCCTACTCCATCACCAGTTACTACAAATGGAGTACAAGCTACCTCAGGCACTAACCCTATAACAGTAACACCACCAACTCAAAAACCACCAGAGCCTGCACAAAATGCATCAGGTGTATGGCATTATACATGTCCAAGTGGTTGTGCTGGCGGAGGAGCTGCTGCAGGTCCTTGTGGATCTTGTGGAAGTACGCTTGCGCACAATACTGCTTACCATAATTAAGAAATGACCAACAAGTTAATTTCCTTTAACCATTCTACATTTAGTGGACTAGACTTGCTATGAAAGAATTTAAAATAAGAGACGGTGAGGAGTTTATTGAACTTGTCAAGTTATTAAAGCTGATGGACTTAGTGAATTCAGGAGGAGAGGCGAAAGTGCGAATACAAGAAGGAGAAGCTACACTCAATGGAGAAGTGGAAACACGCAAACGCAAAAAACTATATGATGGCGATATTGTAACTTTTGATGGAACAAAGATAAAGATCAATAAAACGTGAACATAGAACTCTGGCAAATAGGGAAAACAAAATTTGATTATATCAATGAAGGTGTTGAAATCTACACGAAACGATTAAAACATTACTGCAAGTTTAGTATTCATACAATCAAGGAAACGGAACACAACAAGAAAACTAAAATAGAGCTTGTTCAACAATTGGACTGTGAAAATCTTTTAAGTAAGATTAAAGACAATCATTACATAATACTGCTAGATGAAAAAGGAAAGGAGTATGATTCAGTGAATTTTTCAAAGAAACTGGAAAGCAAAGAAATGGAACTAGGCGGGAAAACCATAATCTTTATAATTGGTGGTGCTTATGGATTTACCAAAGAAATGCGAACGAAAGCAAATGAAATTATTTCCCTTTCCAAAATGACATTCTCCCACCAAATGATTCGCTTATTTTTTGTAGAACAACTATATCGTGCCTACACTATCAAGCATGGACAATCTTATCATAATGTTTAAATTTGTGACATGACAGTAACTCTACTCATTATTATCGTGACCGGACTTGTTTCCTACCAAGCATTTAATAATCGCAATATTTTTGAAAAACTAAAACATCATCCATATATAGAACATAGAAGCAAGGAATTTTTTAGGTTACTGAGTGCAGGATTCTTGCATGGGAGCATGATGCATCTCGCAATAAACATGTATGTACTTTATGGATTTGGACAATATGTAGAAAGTAAATTTCTATTAACATTTGGTCAAATAGAAGGCCGAGCGTATTATTTACTCTTTTATCTAATAGGAATTTTAGCAGGCTGCGCTCCTACTTTTTTCAAACATAAAAATAATCCTGGCTTTTCAAGCATAGGAGCTTCAGGTGCTGTAAGTTCAATTTTATTGGCATATGTTTATTTTGACCCCTGGGGAACTTTGCTTTTATTCTTCGTTATACCCATTCCAGCTATCGTTTTTGCGGTACTCTACATTGTATATTCTAGTTTCGCAGGTAATAATGCCGATTCGAGGATTGATCACTTAGGGCATTTTGGCGGAGCTGTTTGGGGAGTTATTGGAATAATAGCTTTAATGTACTCTCGTTTTGATGTGTTTATTCAACAACTCATGATGGGCCCAGATTTCAGTAGTTTCTAGTATCTTGTGCTTTGAAAATTAAAAATTGAAGTTTGATACTAATAATAGAAAGTGGAGCCACTAAGGCAGACTGGAGTTTTTCAGAAAATGGTAAAGAATTAAGCAGGCATGCAACAACTGGGATTAATCCAGTTTCAAATGCCAACACAGACAAATTAGAGAACCCGTCTGAAATAGATGCAAACAAAGTAAAAGCCATCCATTATTATGGTGCTGGTGTTATGGGCGACAAGCCCAAGGCCATGGTTAAGGAAACCTTACAAAACATATTCCCCAATGCTAGTAACATACAAGTGGGAACGGATTTATTAGCATCTGCAAGAGCTACGAGTGCTGGAGATCCATCCATTGTAGCCATTTTAGGAACAGGTTCTAATTCCTGCTTGTTTGACGGCGTTCAAATAACTACCCAGCTACCAAGTTTAGGGTATTTACTAGGGGACGAAGGCTCAGGTTTTCATATAGGTAAGGAAATCATTAAGAGTTACTTCTATGGTGATATGCCAGAAGGTGATAGAAAACGTTTCCAGGAAATGTATACTTCTGAACTATCCGCATTACTGATGGAACTGTATAGAGCAGAGAAACCTAATTTCGAAATCGCTTCGTATGCAAAGTTTTTAGAATCTGCTGAACCAGCTTATCAAAATTATTTATTAGAACGTGTTTTTCAAATTTTCATTGACACACGCATTAAACCTATACAACAGGGAACGAACTTTCCTATAAATTTTACTGGTTCTATTTCGCATTACTATAAACCAATTCTAAGCAGAATTTGTGAAATGAATGGTTATAGAATAAATCAAATTGTCCAAAAACCAATGGATAAATTAATAGAGTATCACGCTAATCATTAGGATATGAAGAGGATTGCAATTTTTACATCAGGAGGAGATGCACCAGGAATGAATGCGGCTATTAGAGCGGCTGTAAGAACAGCTAAGTACTACGGTATAGAAACTTATGGTATTCAGAACGGCTATGAGGGCATGATAGATGGACGAATTAAAAAATTAACCACGGGCTCTGTAGGAAATATACTGCAACGCGGAGGAACAATTTTAAAGACAGCTAGAAGTGAAGAATTTAGAACCAAAGAAGGAAGGCAAAAAGCGTTTGAAAATCTAAAAGAACATGCAATAGAGGGATGTGTTGCAATAGGAGGAAATGGAACTTACACAGGAGCGCATGTCTTTTCTCAGGAACATGATATCCCTTTTATTGGAATCCCTGGAACTATAGATAATGATATCTATGGTACAAATTTTAGCATAGGATTTGACACTGCAATTAACACGGCTATAGAAGCTATAGACAAGATCAGAGATACTGCTGACTCCCACAATAGATTGTTTTTCATTGAAGTCATGGGGAGACATTCTGGATATATTGCCTTATACACAGGAATAGGAAGTGGTGCAGGTAATATATTTTTGCCAGAAGCGGATAATTCTATAGAACATCTCATGGAGCAGTTGGAAAAAGCTGCTAAGAGAAATAAGCTCTTTAATCTAGTTGTTGTCGCTGAAGGGAATAAGAATGGTGGTGCAATGGAAATTGCTGAAAAAGTAAACGCTATTAACCCAAATTATGATAGTAGAGTGACCATCATAGGCCATTTGCAAAGAGGAGGTTCCCCCACTTGTAACGATCGGGTTTTAGCAACTCGACTTGGGAATTCGGCAGTAGAAGCTTTGCGTGATGGGAAAAACGATTTAGCGGTAGGAATAATTGATAATAAAATCCAGTTCACGCCATTTAAAGAAGCCATCAGCAAAGAAAATGCGCTGAATGAAGATCTAATAAGGATGGCCGAAATCCTTGCATTATAGACCTCTCTAAGGCATAAGTGCCTATTTTAAATCTTAAATATAAATTTTCAAGTATTTTTATTGGGTGCATGCAGCATTTTGATACACTCCTGTGTATTCGTTTATGAATATCAAATTGTTATAAAATCAACTAAAATGCAAAAATCAAAAATTTTAAGTTTCCTCTTCCTGATTGGAATCTTCTTTGCTGCCTGCCAAAAGGACAGCTTAAACATTATGGAAAACCCTATTGACCCACCAGTAATCACAAACTGGGAAGCAACTATTAATGGTACAGTAAGTGATGTAAACAATAATGCGCTTGCGTCCGCAGTAGTACATGTGGGTGACAAAAGTGTTGTGACTGATGAGCATGGGCGGTTTTCAATCACGGGTCTCGTGAATTCAGAAAAAGCGATTATCACAATATCCAAGCAAGGATATTTTGACAACTACCCTGTCTTTTACCCTGAGAAAGGATACGCACAAGAAGTCAGAATTCAGCTTAGAGAGCGCATATTTGCTGGCTCAGTAAATAATGGAACAAATTCCATTGAACTCCAAAACCAAAGAGTAGATTTTGGGACAAGTAAATTTAAAAACATGGATGGATCACCATATACAGGTACAGTAAATGTATACATGGATTACCTTGATCCAACTGACCCAAATCTCAATGCATTTATGCCTGGTGACCTAGTGGGCATCAATTCAGAAAATGAAGAACAAATCTTAAAGAGCTATGGCATGTTTAACGTAGAACTTGAAGACCAAAATGGAAATTCTATTGAATTAGATGGCCAAGCAACACTTAAAATGGAGTTGCCTTCAGAATTATCTGGCGTAGCGCCTTCCTCTATTCCACTTTGGTACTTTGATATAGATACTGGGAATTGGATAGAAGACGGAATGGCAATACTAGTAGGGAATGCATATGTAGGTACTGTTACACATTTTACATTATGGAATTGTGATGACCCGTATCCACTCATTACAATCAATGGGTTTATAACTACAAGCGGACAGGCGACTGCACTTACGGTAAGAATTACACGTGCAAATGGAGATTCACGAACCACGGTTCCAAATGCAAGAGGTTACTTTGAAGGTAAAGTACCACAAGACGAGGTACTTCTTTTTGAGATTTTAGGAGTTTGTGAAGAAGTTATTTATTTTCAAAACATTGGTGGTTACTCTAGCGATGAAAATTTAGGTGGATTTAATATTGAATCCGATCTATCTATCATTACTGTATCCGGCAATGCTGTGGATTGTGATATGGACCCAGTTTCTAATGGCTATGTTATGATTAATGTAGGATCAAGTATTAGCCAATTTACTTCTGTTCAGAATGGGGCATTTTCAGCTGAATTTATTACATGCAATGAAGATCCAATTATAGTTACGGTCTTTGATCTTGAAAATGCAAAATCAAGTAACCCACAAGAATTTCCATATAGTCCTGATGTGACAACAGGCTTAATAAGTGCATGTGAAGTGGATTTACCTCCAGTAGGATTTCACATAGATGGGCCAGACGTAGATTATTTCATCCCTGCAACAGGAGGAGTAACAACAGCAACGAGTGGCTTCACTTATGAGATGACATTATTAGATAATTTTGATAATGGAGATAAGAGAATATATACTGTTACAGTCCTCAATTGGACGGGTGAGGTTAGTGACCCTGTACTTCACATAAGCTATACAACACTTGAACTAGGAGATCCAGGTGACATCGTATTTGTTGATTCCCTAGGGACTCAGGGGGATGTAATTCTTGACCCTACACCAGGAGGTTTATTTGATGCACAATTTTCTGATTGCACTATAGAAGTCATTGACGATCAAGGAGTAAAAACTTCATATCCAAATCATTCTATTAGACTAGTAGGAATCTTTAATTAAGAACAATACCAGGCTTTGAACTCAATCATTAATATAACAGCTTGTAAACTTGGGGAGCGAAATGCGCAACAGCAAATGTTCAATCATTTTGCTCCCTATATTTTTACGATCTGCCGCAGATATAACAAAAGCAATGAAGATGCACATGAAGCTATGCAAGATTGTTTTATACGTATTTTTAATAAATTGGATAGTTACAATGCAGACAGAGGAGAACTAAAACCTTGGGTAGCAAAACTAAGTGTAAATGTTTGTCTTAATAGACTTAGAAGTAAATCCAAAATTCACCTAATAAATGAATTAAACGAACATCATTTGAATATCCCTTATGAATACGAAAATGAAGAGGATTCTAAAAAAGAATTATTGTTACGCTCTATTCAAAAACTTCCTAATGGCTATAGACAAATATTGAACTTGTATGTTTTTGAACAAATCAAACACGCAGAGATAGCTAAAATGCTTAATATTTCAGAGGCAACTTCCAGGTCTCAATTAGCTCGAGCTAAGACCCTTTTAAAGAAAATTGTAGAAAAAAGTAAAATCACACATTATGGCACGTGATCCATTTGAAAACGAATTATTTGACGCACTCAATGAATACAATTCACCTTTAAACAAAAAGGAGGCTTGGGTAGAATTAGAGAGCAAATTACCTAAAAAGAAAAAGAAAAGATTTATTCCATTCTGGCTGAATATGTTTGCAATGTTCCTGCTCGCTGGTATTATTCTTTATGCCTTTTCTATGGAGAATTACGACTTCAAAAATGCAGAGAATACAGTTAATCCTGTACACTCTCAAGTAGCAACTAATGCTCCAAACAAAATGGGATCTACTGTAGTAGAAGATAACGCACCGCATTCAAATACTTTGCTTTCAGAAAAAACAACTGCTGAAATTAAAAGTCAAAAAAGTTCGTTCCAAATTAAAAAAACGCAATCAAATGAATCAAATTTAATATCAGACAAACAAAAGACAATAAGTAAAGCTCTAACGTTTAACACTAAGACGTCAGTCAGCCCGATTATACTAAAAGAGTACTCTAACCAAGCTATTCCTTTTAACAACCGAAACCTTAACACTTCCCAGGACATCTCAATAATTCCTTCTGAACAAGAAAGTATTCGACATCCTTTAGCCCTTACTAAGAGAACAAAAATTTCAAACCTAAGCAGGCTCTTTACGCCATTTCATTCTTTACAGTTGCGAAACAATCCGTTTAATGCTGCTGCCAATTTTGCTAAGCGTCCAAACAATTTTAATACGCCAAGTGTTCCAATCGCATTATGGGAAATCAAAATCCAGACTGAATACGGAAAGTCTAGCTTAGATAGAACTGGCGGCATGAGTCAAGTACAAAATGAAATTGCAGATTGGATACAAAGCAAAGAAGATGAGCGCGATTATTTTTCTTTTGGTCTAGAAATCCAAAGACAAATACACACTTACTTCTCCATATACACTGGAATCAATTCTTCTGTCAACAGAAGTACATTCAATTACAACGACCAGTTGAATGTTAGGCGAGAAAAAGACAATGTACTTTTTCAAAGAGATTTTTATCTAGATGGATCTATTATTGACAAAACTCGAACCCAAGAGGTAGACTACAAAGCGAATATAGAAGCAAGCCTAGTACAAAGCTACCGTCAAGTATCAATTCCTATAGGCGTCTCAATTCATAGCCCTAAACAAAAAAGCTACTACGTCCAGGCAGACATAGGAATACAATTTTCGATTTTTCAACGCAACTCAGGTAGATTGATATTGTTAGAAAATGATGACTATCAAATTGTAAAGAATTCTGACTTTCAAATTGCGAATTTCCAATCACTCAATTCAAAATTATTTATTGGTAAAAACCTGACTTCTGGATATTCTATACAATTTGGAATAGCAAGCACTTTGGATTTAAAATCAAGGCTTAACGAAAGTACTGCGCATTCCTTTAAAATAAAACAGACTGGCATTTACTTAGGCCTCTCTAAGTTATTATAATTGTTCCAAGAACAATTATAATAACTTAGAATACACTTAAAACACACAACCAAGCCACAAGAGTTCTGACAAAACTTGTCAGAACTCTTGTTATACTTTTTGCCACCTCTACTCTACTCTACTATCAGTTTCTTTATTATTCGCTCTATTCCAAATTCCAACTCAACAAAATACATTCCGCTAATTAATCCACTTACATCTATTGCCAACTTATCAACCGCATGCGATTGCACCAACTTCCCATTATGGTCGTAAATTTTAATACCAGAAAAATCATCTTGCTCTTTGATTTGTATCGTGAAATAAGAAGTAGCAGGGTTAGGGAAAAAGTCAATTTTAATAGCACGCGTTAAGTCCTTATTCCCTTCCTCTAAACACGCAGCGTCAACATAGCCCTGACAGTTTTGAATAATATCATTTAGATTTGTACAGTTGCCTGTGTTTCCTGTGATAATAACTTCACCACCTATTACTGCAGAAATCTCCGCAATCCCACAACAGTTTCCCAACAAAGGATTATCTCTCAATTCAATATCATCTCCTATTACTTCTATTGCACATAATCCATCAAGATTATCAAGTGCAGTGTTCTCTTCAAATCTAAGATCCCTCCCTATCTTTTTGAGGTTTCTCAATCCTGAAAGATCATTTAAAACAGCATTGTTGATAAAGCCAAGATTTTCTTCAACTTCAACAAGATTTTCAAAACCTGCAAGACTTGTAAGAGCAGATGTTGATGAAAAATATAAGTATCCTAACTTTGTGATCGAACTCAAGCCAGATAAATCAGTAACTGTAAAGCTAATTTCTAATTCCTCCAGATAATCACAATTTGGATAGGTAGAAACAAAATCATCAACTTCTGCCTGGGTATCAAATTGTACAATTCCAGGAGGACATTGAGAATACATTCCATAATAGCTTACTGAGCAAAGAAAAAGGAGAAAAAGAGTTTTACTTGATTTCATAATATTGCATTTTAAGTGGTTAATTTTATTATTCCAATTAGTAATAGAAACTTGTATTCCTATTATAATAATCAATAAGTCTAGAATCAGTATTAAAAACTATAATCCTCTATCGCATCTATTGCGGCAAAATATCTAATACTTCACTAATCTAAAAATAGATCCTCAACAAAAGAGAAGCCAAATCTAATTCCTTCTTGGAATTAAAGTCTTTGGATACACAACCACACTTTCGTTGCCATCTTTCCCTACTGAAGAAACACCAAATAGGTAGTTATCAATAACAATGTTTTTGAGTGTCACATTCGTTTCTTTCCCCACAAATCTAGAGTACTCCCATTGCGGTGAAGTTGTATCTCGCCAGTAGACTCTATAGCCTGCTAAATTGGGATCAATGACTGGATCCCATTTAAGCACAGTACTCGCCTTAACTGCTCCTCCTATCATTACCAAAGG
>CALCMJ010000116.1 GCA_937967615.1 uncultured Saprospiraceae bacterium | reverse complement strand
TTGAAATTCAGATAAAAGAGGAGTTTTTAATAATGGATAGCTATAATGATGCTTAACTGAGGGATCAAATGCCAGTGCATCCTTCAAGAAAATAATAGCATGCACGCCTTTGTGTTTTATTAATTTTGAAGCAAATTTATTATAACTGGCTATTGAAACCTTGGATACTTGCGTAGCGGACATAGATATTCCTAAAAGGTAGTCTAAACCCAAAGTATATTTATTTAAAGTATTCTTTCCTGAAGATTTCACAAATAGAATCTATTGTATGCGCAGTTTATACTAACTACGTGTAGTTGTTAACTAAAAAATATTTCCAAAAATTAATTTCGGAAAATTAAAATAAAGAAAGATGACTGATGAGAGAGAAAATAAGGTCACCTAAGTGTGAATTTAGTAAACCAAAGATAAATGAAACAAGCTTGAGTATAAATTGCTATACGGAGACAGAAGCCATACGAGCTACATACAGATTGTATACAAAGTGTTAAAAGTGACTTTTGGTAATCATGTATAAAAAAAAATAAGACCAATCCGTAAACGGAATGGCCTTAAACACCTTTAGAACAATTTAATTCTTTGGTTATGTAAGTTGAACATAACAGTTTAAATATAAATAAAGTAATCTTACTTATATGAACGATTTTAAGGTACATCTTTATCTAATTGCACTACAATTTATCTACAAACAGCTTAAGTTGTAGGGGTATTTGATTTGAGCTTCATCTTATCTGCAAAACTATCGTATGAAAAACCTTCTACATTCTGATCTAATCTCCAATCTTAGCATATTTAGAAGTTTAGGCCCAAAGGCTATAGAACAAATTTTAGCAGCGAGTAAAATTCGAACGGTTAATAAGGATATGCAGATATATAAATCTGGAGAAAAAATTCAACACGTGTTTTTTGTTTTAGAAGGAAGAATCATGCTTGCAAGAAAAACAGCTGAAGATAGAGTGATTATAAAGGATCTAGTCTATGCAAATAGCATGTTTGGTGAAAATGTGTTTACGAAAGCACATTTACGATCAGAATATGCTTCAGCAATGATAGAAACAAAAGTGCTCATGATTCCTATCGCTCTTTTCCAAAACTTGTTTATTGCAAACCATCTCTTTGCTTTAGAAATAACTAAAATCATAGTAGAACGTCTGGATAATTTGGAGGTGAGAATTAAAAACTTTGTGTTTATGAAGGCAAAGGAGAGAATAGCTGGATTCATATATAAAACAGCAAGTACTCAGGGTATAAAGATTGGAATGGAAGAAATCTTAATAAATCATGGTATGTCCCATAAGGAAATTGCATTTGTAACTGATACATCTAGACAAACAGTTGCTAGGGTATTGGGAGATTTGAAAAGAGACAATATTATTCATTTCAGTGATAGGAAACCAAATAAAATTTTGATCAGAGACTTAGCAAAGCTTGCTTAAATAGTTTTCATCATAGCTAATGCGGAATCTCCAAGTGACACAAGCTCTTTTTGGAATGCGGCCCCATTTTTTCTAACCAAAATTTTTCCTTTTGAGTCCAAAAAGAGTAGAGTTGGGTATTCTTTAATTTCGTAGATAACTTTTAAATCAGGCCCTTCACCTTTTTCTGCGTTCAATTTTAAATTGATAAAATTTTCGTTTAAATACTCGAGTATAATGGGATCTGTATAAACGATCTCATCCATCAATTGACAGGGTAAACACCAGTCCGTGTAGAGGTCTAGAAAAACTATTTTGTCTTCATCGGCCGCACGATCTAAGACTTCAACAAAGCTTTCTTTGCTTTCATCTAAGATAATCTCTTCACTTAAAGCTTGTTTAGATTTGCAGGCATAAGCAGATACTATAAAGGCGAAAATAAAATATTTCATATTATATATATGTGAAATACATAAATTATTGTTATTCAATAATATATGCAAAAAACAAGCCAATTTTATAGTTTATTGGCATAAGCTACAAAGTGGGGGTTTTTTAAAGATTTTTTATTGTACATCAATGGTTCTTTGGTTTCCCAATTGATGACAGAACCACCCGCTTCTTCTAAGATTATTTGTGCAGCTGCGGTATCCCATTCCATGGTAGGCGCAAGTCTAGGGTATAAATGTGCATTGCCAGATGCAAGTATTAAAAATTTTAATGAGCTGCCTTTTGCAATTTTTTGATGCTGATCATAATTGGATACAAATTCTGAAGTCTCATCATTGAGGTGAGATCTTGAACATATAATTTGTAGATAACTCTCTTCAGGATGGAATGGACAAGAATTTAAATTAGTAATTATCCCATCTTTTTCCATGTAGGCGCCTTCTCCTCTTGCGGCATAATACAATTCGTCAAGAACTGGAACATAGACTACGGAAAGAACAGATTTTTGGTTTTTAATTAGGGCGATGTTTACAGTAAACTCACCGTTTCTGTTTACGAACTCTTTTGTACCATCCAATGGGTCTACAAGCCAAAATTGCTCGTAATTTTTCCTTAGTTCATAGTCAACAAGTTTATTTTCTTCAGAAATAATAGGTATCTCAGGAGCAATCTCTGTCAAAGCATTACATATTATCTCATTTGCTAATGTATCTGCTAGAGTAAGAGGGGATGCATCCAGTTTCTCGCTTACTCCTAAGTCTGCCCCACCATATACCTCCAAAATTTTCTCCCCGGCTTGCTTTGAAATAGACTTTAGCCTATTTATATATTTATTTTTCATATATGTACGTGCTAAAATGAACAAAATTAAGCAATGATGAATGAAACAAGCCTAAAAGCGGAATTTCTTTGCTAATACATGGGAAGGATTAGTAATGTATTTCTTACAAATTGGTATTTTATCTAGCTAATTATCTCGATTTTAACCACAAATATGTATTAATAGTATTAAATTTGTTCTTTAATCAGTCATAGGGTGTCTGTAATTTCGTTGCCTTGTCGATTTATTTCGGCAAGGTTTTTTTTATGTTTATTGTTTTTAACCCTTTCAAAGCTCTATTTTACTTTGATGAGAATATTCACAGGGATTATATTATTGTTTATGTTCATTTCCATAGAGGCAATTGGGCAAGATGGTATTAGGGATATCTCATATGATATTACTGTAAGATTAGATACATCTGATCATAGTTTGAAAGCGGTTCAAGAGATGGTATTTGTAAATGGTTCAAGCGATAAGCTTAACGAGGTCTATTTCCATCTTTGGGCAAACGCTTATAAGGATAATTACACACCTCTTGTGCAACAGCAGCTGAGAATGAATAATACGTCATTACATTTTGCGCACAAACAAAACAAAGGTGGCTACAGAAGTATAAAATTTTCTGAATTTGATACAGGTGCTTCATTGACTGTCAAATATGAAGATGAATCTGAAGAAATTGCCAAACTCGAACTTCCTAATAGCTTGGATCCTGGAGAAGAGATTCGGATTAAGATAGAGTACGAAATTAAAATTCCTAGATTATATTCACGTTTTGGGAGAAGATGGAATTATTATCAGATTACCCAATGGTATCCGAAGTTGGCCAAATATGAAAATGGAATATGGCACACTATGCCATATCTTGATATTGGAGAATTTTATTCTGATTTTGCGGATTATCAAGTTGATATCCAAGTTCCAAACAATTATAAAATTGCAGCTACTGGGATAGAAGATACCAAGCACAGTTATACTGCTTCCCAAGTAATAGATTTTGCTTGGTTTTGCTCTCCTGATTTTAATGTAGAATCAAAAACTACGACTGTGCAAGGCAAGCCAGTAAACTTAGAAGTTTATAATTACAAGAACGAGGAGAGTAAAAAAAATGCGATGGATTATCTTGAACGATCACTTCATTTTTATTCGGAGGAGGTAGGAGAGTACCCGTATTCCAAAATGACATTGGTGCTTTCAAAGTATGCAAAAGGGGGAATGGAATATCCAGCGATCACAGTTGTAGGAGCAAATGAAGAGGAATCATTAGATCATTTAATCGCACATGAAGTAGGCCATAACTGGTTTTATGCTTCTCTTGCTTCTAATGAACGAGAACATGCCTGGATGGACGAAGGCTTGAATTCCTTTTATGATCATAAATATCATTTTAAACATTATAAAGATGCTCCTTACAATAGTTTAATTCCTGAGTTTTTCAGAACAGACGGTGGGATAAATATTTTAGAAGCAGGATTCAGAACACAAGAGATTCTAAGAAAGAGCCAAGCTTCTAATTTGTCTTCTGAACGTTTTAGCCCTTTAAATTACGCTGTGGCTTCTTATCAAAAACCAGCTGTAGGATATTCCTTATTGGAGTCATATGTGGGAGAAGATAAGTTTAGGAATATGGTGCGTAATTATTATTCAACATATAAGAATACGAATGTAACACCTGTTCAACTTCAAAGTATATTTGAACAATCATCAAATTTAGATTTAAGTTGGTTTTTTAAAGATTTTATTGGGTCGGAATCTCATGTTGACTATGGCATTAATACAATATCACAGCAAGAAAATGCATGTGCGCTTGTGATAGAAAACAAATCGTCTATAGAAGCTCCAGTATTAATTTCTTTAATTGATAATAGTATTGTCATAGACTCTTTCTGGCTTGAAGGGTTTTCTGGAATAAAGAAAATTGATTTAAAGCAGTGTGATTTTGACAGGATTGCATTGTATCACGGAATCATTAATCCAGATATTAATGATTCCAACAATAGCCTAAAGAAAGGAGGATTATTTAAACGTGCTAAGCCCCTTGATTTTAAATTTTATACAGGGATACAAAGTAGAGATAGGAACAATCTATTTTACCTGCCCTATGCGTCATTTAATGCGTATGATAAGTTGATGCTAGGCTTAGGTTTGTACAATTCCTCATACCCTCCTAAGGGATTTCGATTTGCACTTGCGCCAGCCTATAGTGTGAACGCAAAACAACTAGTAGGTTTTGGATTACTTGAAAAGGATTTTATTATTGATAGTCAATCTCTCAGAAAAGCAGTTGGGTCATTTGCATTTAAAAGATATAATTACTTTGACAATGGATATCAGCTCCACTATACCAAGTTGACACCTTCAGTGCGAATGTATTTTAAAACTGATCACCTCAATGAGACGAGCAAATATTTGACTTTGCGTTTTATAAACTTAATAGAGGAGTATCCTATATTTCAAGAAGAAGATATTTTCTTTGATGACACGTATACGTTTATATCAGAATTAAAGTATTCTTCTTTGGGGCAAGATGTGTTAGCACCAGTTAAATTTTCTGCCAGTATAGAATATGGTAATTATGATGGGTTTGCCGGATCAAGAGAAAATTATCTAAAGGTGAGTGGAGAATACGATTATGCCTATCAATTTTCAAAATCTAAATTTTTTAAATTTCGATTATTTGGGGGGTATTTTGTAATGAATTCACAGAGAGAATCAGCGAGTGCTGCGAGTCGTTTTACTAAGGGTAGTTTTTCGCTTATGTCCCAAGGATTTACAGATTATAAATACGATGAAGTATATTTAGGAAGAACAAATCAAACTGGGATAGAGGCAAGGCAAATTAGTTTAACAGATGGAGGATTCAAAGATGCCCCTGGGAGTGCATACCGTATTGGGTTAAGCAATGACTATGCAATAGCTCTTAATGTAAAAACAGATTTTCCTTTCAACATTAAACTTCCAGTAAAACTATATTTTGATTTAGGGACTGTGTCCACAAAATCCACAGCCGTCCAAGAATTAAAGTCTACGGCATTTTATAGTGGTGGTATTGCATTTGAGTTATTAGATGAGACTATAGGTATTTATCTTCCACTAGTGCAATCTTCGGTTATTTCTGAAACGTATTTAGATCGTAGCTTTTTAGGTAAAATCAGTTTTACATTCAAAACCACAAACCTTAATATCTGGAATACGATGGAGGTGATTAATCTATAGTTCTAAGAAGTGATAAATTCTCCTAAAATTTCATTTAACTGTTCTGGTGACTTGTACCCTGATACTTTGTGTATAATATTAAGATCTTTGTCTAAGATGACTATTGAAGGATATCCACGCACCTGAAAGAATGCACTTAATTGGTGAGGGTAATTCCTTCTATTACCTTTTGCACTATCATATTTAGGATTTGTGTATTCCTTGCCTTTGAATGTTATAGGCTCTGGACCTTCAGCATTAAATTTTACTGGGTAGAAGTTTTTGCTAATAAGGTCAATTGTTGACTGATCAGTAAATGTTCTTTTATCCATTAATTTGCATGGTCCACACCAAGGCGTATATACATCTACAATAACGTTTTTTGATTTCTTTTTCATGAGACCTTCTACGTTGTCAATAGAGACCCAAGGAATTTCTGTGTATGCATCAGGTTCGTTAACGGCCTGCTTGCAAGAAAACAGACTTAAGATTAAGAAAGATAGAATAGAAAACGATCTCATAAATTCAAATATTAATTATAACAAAGATAGCTGCTATTGTCTAGCATTAAATTGTGATATTCTTATTTAAGAATACGGTAACACTTTTTATGGAGATAAACGTTCAATCTTCCATTTTTTTCCTTCTTGAGAATAGACTATTCTATCATGAAGTCTATTTCTCCGACCTTGCCAGAATTCTATTCTGTGTGCTAGGATAAGATACCCACCCCAGTTTTCTGGTAGGGGTATGTTTTCCATGCCTGCAAAACTTAAATTAATTGAGTTTAATTTATCTTCTAAGGTTTTTCTAGAATCAATAGGGGAGCTCTGTTCTGATACGACAGCACCAATTTGACTATTTCTAGGTCTGGAATGAAAATATTTTTTTGATTGTTCACGAGATATCTTACTCACGACACCTTCAATTCTAACCTGTCTTTGTAATTCTAACCAATTAAAGACAGTAGCAACATTCTGGTTTGATTCCATATCCTGAGCTTTCTTACTTTCATAGTTTGTGTAGAAAATAAAGCCAAGATCAGTTACTTCTTTTAATAGCACGATACGAGCAGATGGTTTTCCATCTGCATTGACTGTTGCAAGAGTCATCGCATTCGGTTCAGGAGATTCAGATTGTATAGCTTGTTGAAACCAAATTTTAAATTGTTCAATTGGATTTGCAAGTACATCCTTCTTTGAAAGTGTTGATAACTTATATTGCTCTCTTAAATTTGAAATATCCATTTAAGCTCTTTTCTTGTTAATTATTTTAAAACTTATAGTTTTTAGTCTGTAGGCTAACCAATACATTACTGGAACGACAACTAAGGTTAAAAAAGTGGCAAAGCTAAGCCCATAAATTACAGTCCAAGCCATAGGACCCCAAATGAGTGCATTGTCACCACCAATGAAAAAATTGGGATCTAAATCACTAATAAAGGTGAAAAAATTAAAATTGAATCCAGTTGCTAAGGGTAGCAATCCAAGAATTGTAGTGAGAGCGGTTAGAAGTACTGGACGTAATCTTGTTGCGCCTCCAAGGATTATCATTTCTTTTACATCATTCTTATCCATAGCAATCATGGAGTCTATATTTTTTTCTTCCCGCTTATTTTTAATTAAAATATTAATGTAGTCAATAAGGACTATGGCATTATTCACAACAATACCTGCTAATGAAATGATTCCAATTCCGCTCATGACAATAAACACATCCATTCCAGTCAATACATACCCTAGGAATACTCCTATTGTACTAAAGATGATTGAAATTATAATTATAAATGGACTGATTAATGAATTGAATTGGGCAACAAGTATTATGAATATTGCAAAAATGGCCACAAGGAAAGCGCTAGAAAGAAAGGCCATGTCCTCAGCTTGTTGTTCTTGTTCTCCAGTGAATTTGTAGCTAACATTTTCTGGAAAATTGAAATCAGCTAGTTTATTTTTATACTCATCCACAATTTCATTTGCATTATAATCTGCCAAAACATTTGAGTAAATTGTTATAATCCGTTCTCCATCTTTTCTCTTTATTGAACTATAGGTAGAGGAAAATGAATGGTCCGCTACGGCTGAAATTGGGACTTGTACAATTTTTCCATTTGCAGGATTTCTAAATGTTATTTTTTGCGCCATGAGCTCGTCAATATCATTTCTATTCTTCTCATTCATACGGACAACAATAGGATATTCATCGTCACCCACTTTGTATTTAGAAACTTCTTTTCCGAAAAGCGCAGTACGTAAAGTATTTGCGATACTAAAAGTTGACAATTCGTATCTGCGCGCAGCTTCTCTGTCTATCTCTATACTAAGTTCTGGCTTACCTAGTTTAACGTCTGATTGAATTTCTTCTACACCTGGAATATTCAGTTCATTCATGAAGTTCATTACGTCCTTTGAAACTAAAATTAAACTGTCTAAGTTATCAGCTTTTAGTTCTAAGTTTATGGGTTTACCAGATGGTGGACCTCCTGCATCTTGATCTGCATACACTGAGACACCAGGAATTCCTCCAATTACTTCGCGAATATCTGAAAGGATCTTTGTTGTTGAAATGTCTTCTCTTTCGTCGTACTTAACGAAGGTGATTGTGATTCTGGCTTGGTTAGGTGTTACGCCAGGCTCTGGAGGTTGATTAGGATCTGCTGTATTTTCACCAATTTGAGTTAAGACGGATTCCACAATATGTCTTCTGTCTTTTATCACCTTTTCTATTCTAGTCTCCATCTCACGTGCTATCTTATCAGTAGCATCAATGTCTTTTCCTAAGGGGAGACTCATAAATACATTCACATAGGTAGGTTCTGCTTTTGGGAATAGATCTACTTTCGGAGGATTTAACTTAACTAGAATACCAGTTAATATTAAAAGCACTACGGTTGCAGAAAAAATTGCCATGGGCTTGATTCCAGCCAAAACCCATCGAATGAATTTATTATAGAAGCGTTCCAGTTTTGGCAAAACTTTTCCTTGAAAGAAACGAGAACCAGGCTTAAAAATCAGAAAATTAATAACTGCAAGTATTGCAGAAATGACAAGGAGATTCCTCAGCCATTGGGTTCCTGAAAAATGAAATATTATTGCAAATACAAGTAATGAAAAAGTATAAATCATCAAATTTCTAAACGTGTGCTTTGATTTAACTTCATTACCCACTGTCATGAATTTGGAAGTGAATACTGTATTGATGACAAGGGCTACAAATAAGGACGAGCCTAGAACAAGTATAAGTGTAATAGGCATGTACTGCATAAATTGTCCCATGATCCCTGGCCAAAATGCTAAGGGTGCAAATGCAGCAAGCGTAGTCAGAGTGGAAGCAATAATAGGCACTGCAACTTCCCCAGCGCCGCCTTTAGCAGCCTTCTCGCCACTATAGCCATTCTGTCTATATCTAAAAATGTTTTCTACTACCACAATGGCATTATCTACAAGAAGTCCCAATGCAATTATCAATGAAAACAAAACAACAATATTCATTGTAGTCCCAGTTATGCTTAAGAGCAGAATTCCCATAAGCATGGAGAGTGGGATTGCTAAGCCAACGAACGAGGCATTTCTTAAGCCTAGAAAAAACAAAAGAACTAGTACTACGAGAATAACTCCAGATATGATACTATTCAATAAATTATCAACATTGTTTCTTGTTTGTACTGATAGATCATTAAAGAGAGTAACGCTTACTTGTTCTGGAAGTTCCTTCAATGATTCTAATACAATTTGATCTATTTTATCAGCTGCTGTTAGCAGATTCTGACCTTTCTTTTTTATGACATCTAAAGAAATTACTGGATAGCCATCTACACGAGCAATACTCGTTCTGTCCTGCCAACCAAATTCAACCTTTGCAATATCTTTCAGGTAGATTGGTCTTTGATTTTCGCTTTTTACAATGACGTCATTCAGTTCTTCAGGGTTTGAAAATTGTCCCACGATACGTACAGCTCGTCTGAAATCATTATTAATGAGTTCGCCAGCTGACATAGTCAGGTTTTCAGATCCTATTGCATTTTCGATATCTTGAAATGAAACCTGAAGACTTTGCATTTTCAAAACATCTACGTTGATCTTGACTTCTTTTTCTTGAGCACCCTTCATAGTGACATTGGATACTTCTGGAACACTTTCTATTTTGTCTTGAATGAACTCAGCATGTTTTTTAAGTTCATCTTGATTTACTGGCCCTGAAACATTTACTGTTACAATTGGAAAATCTGTAAACTTAACCTCTAAAACATCTGGATCTTGGTCTAAGTCATTGGGTAATTCACTTTTGGCTTTGTCTACTGCATCTTTAATTTTTCTAACAGCTTCTTCCATGGAAACCTCAGTTACAAATTCTGCAATGATTACTGAGAAGTCCTGAACGGAAGACGAGTTCACATTTTTAATTTCATTTATTGCTTCAATTTCTTTCTCCAGTGGGCGGGTCACAAGATTTTCTATTTCCACTGCTGAGTTTCCAAAGTAAGGAGTGTTTATATAAATTGTAGGGAGGGAAGCATCCGGATACATCTCTTTGGGCATCTTATTGTAGGCCTGCAGTCCAAATAAGAGGATCATAAAGGTGATAAGAAATATACTTGTTGCATTGTCAACGGCAAAACTACTCAGGCTGAATTCTTTGAAGCTGTCTTTGATTTTACTCATCCTAATTATTTGTTTGCGTTACAACAATATTTCCTTCGCTTACAGATCTTGCGCCTTCGACTATAACAATATCCCCAAGGCTAAGGCCGGTGTGTACTTCTATGTTATTTTCAAAACTCTCACCTGTCTCAACAATTTGTTTTTTGGCGATCTTATTTCCATTCTCGTCATCAGTTATTTTGTAGATAAACTTTGCACCATTTACATCTTCTTGGATGAGCTCTGCTCCTAAGGTAATTGCTTCTTTATTTGTGTAGTTATTGATTTTAACTTCGGCTAGAAGGTTAGGTTTTAAATCACCTTTACTGTTGTCAGCATAGACCTCTATTTTAAATGTTCTATTTGATGGGTCAATAGTTCTTCCCATCATTGTGATCTTGCTTTGAATAGTTTTATCCAAGGCAGGAAAGTAAACACTTACCTTATCGTTTTTCTTTACTGTACCAAGATAGTTTTCAGGAAGATCAGCGACTACCTTAATTTTGCGCGTATTCAAAATGCGTAGGATGGGTGTCCCAGGTGCTGACATTTCACCTTCTTGTAAAAATTCTTGATCTACAATTCCGCTAATAGGAGCGTAAACATTTTTCTTGGTCAATTGGGATTGTATAGTTGCAGTGCTTTTTTCTAAACTTTCTTTCTTGGTCTTTGCTTCTAGGTATTGAAGTTCTGAGCCAATATTTTGCTCCCAAAGTCTTTTTTGGCGTTCAAAAATTGTTTTTGCTAATGCATAAGAAGTTGCGATTTCATCCAGTTGTCTTTCCAGTGGATCCATATCTACTGTTGCTAATAATTGTCCCTTTCTTACATAGTCTCCTTCATCAGCCATGCGTTTTAAAATCCTGCCACCTGTCTCGCTACTTGCATTTACATAATCGTCTGGAACTACGATAGCTTGGACGTTTGTAAATTGTTTAAATTCTACGTTCTGGACTGTGTCGAGACTAACAAGTACCTTTTTAATTTTTCTTTTTGGTTCCAGTTCAACTATTTCAGATTGTACTTGTTCAATGCTTTTCTGTAATTCAGAAAGTTCTTTCTTTTGTTGGGTCAAATATTTTCTTTTGCCTTCTAGATCAGCAGGAATTGTTTTTGTACTTGGCTTGCAAGAGATAAGTATTGAAATTGCGCTTAAGAAAAGTATGGTAGATATAATTTTAGTTGACATAAGTTTATTTTTATAGAGTACCTAGAGCAATGTCCAATTCTGTTTTGGCTAGAATAAGCTCATATAATGCATTTATATATTTTGACTGTTCTTGATAGAGTTGTGATTCGGCCTGAGTAAGTTCAATACTTGAGCCTACGCCCTCTCTATATTTGATATTTGTTTTATTATAAATATCTTCTATAATTGCGAGCGTCTTTTTTGCGTTTGTTATATTTTCTTTTGCATTCAAAACGCCTACGCGTGCGTTGCGCACTTGAAGTGCTACAGATTTCTCAAATTGAATTCTTTCAATCTCTGCTTTCTCTATATTGATTTTTCTTATCTGAGTTTGTGCGCTTCTTTCGTTTCCATCATAAATAGGCAGGTTTACACCTAAGGCTGCATATGCGGCTGGCAAAAGGCCAGGCTCAGTGCCACTAAATACATTATCTCTTTGCAGTGTACCAGAAAGACCTGCTCGTGCGGTAACGCTAGGCAGTTTACCTCTCTCAATACGTTCTAGGTCCAGTTTGTTTAATTCTTGTGCGCCTAAAATTTGATCGTATTCCGCTCTATTATTGTAATCGATGTCTGAGAATAGGTCAATTTCCTCTATGTTTATCTTGTTTATAATATCATCTATGTTATCTGTCAAGCTTATCGCATCTTCTTCTAGATAGTTCATTTGAAATTTCAAGAGACTTATATTTAAATCCCTTAGTTGTAATAACTTTTTCTTTTCAGATGATACATTTTCCTGACTGAGTTCTATGCGGGAAACATCAATGGATTCAACAAAGCCCGCTTCATAAAATGCTTTAGATTCTCTGAGTACCTTAGCTAAGTTTTCCAAATTCTTATCAAGTATTTTTAAGTTTTCATCTACAATAAGCACACCTAAGTATGCTTTTGTTACCTGCGTTCTTATTTCTTGTTTGCTTGTGTTTTCGCTCTTGGCTATGAAGTCTTTATAAACACGGGCAGCTTTAAGGCCTGATAAGAAAGAACCATCAAAAAGAAGCGAACTTGCTTCCACTCCAAGGGAGATAAAATTATTTGTTGCAAAACTAATTTCATTGGAAGTAAGCGGACCTAGATCTTTTTCTTCCAGTAGACTTTCTTCAAATAGAACGCCATAGACGGTTGGACTTATAAAATCTGGTATAACAGATTTGTTCTTTAGGAAGTTGTATTGATAATTAAAATTGGCGTCTACTTTAGGCATTCCAATTGCTTTATATTCTTGGACACTTGCTGCGGCTTCTTGAATTTCCAAAGCATTTATCTTAAGCACATCTGATTCTTTGTATGCATATTCTATAGCTTCATCAATACTGAAGTTTACTTGCGACAATAGGGAATTGCAAGAGAATAAGACCAAAATGATGAATAGATATCTACAATGCATGGGGTACATATTTATGTTCATTTTTCTTTAATAGTTTTAATCCTTTGTCGCTTGCAATTCCATGCAAATGACCAAGGATCATTTCTTTAAAAAGAGTTACTTTATCATACTTTGAATTGGGAAAGACATCCTCATTGGAAATGAGTAAGGATTTACCTATGTACAGTTTAGCAACAATCTCTGGGTCTATATTTGATCTGTACAGGTTTTCTTTTTTACCTGTTGCAATATTCTTTTTGACCATATTTTCAAAGAAGGAGAAGTGTTCATCTTGAATGAGCTTCCAGCTATCTTTATAATATTTCTGTAGATCGTATGTGAATGAGGGAGTCATTTGTTCTAGAAATTGTATCACATGCCTTGATATTTTCAACATTTCATCCAATGCATTTGTTGCATCTTTTTGAATGTTTTTGCATATCGCCTCTTCTGTTTTAATAAGACTTTGGATAACAATTTTTACAAGCTCTCTCTTATTATCTACAAACGTGTAAATGGTTTTTTTAGAAATCCCTAATTCTCTAGATATATCATCCATACTTACACTTTTGATGCCGTACTTTAAGAACAGTATCATTGATTTTTGAATGAGTTTTTCTTTTGTGTTTGTCTCCATTAAGTGCAAATATATGTTCTATAAACGTTGGAAACTATTAAAATGTTTAAAGTTTCCAGAGTATTTTTATTTCATTCATCACACAATCAGACTTTTTTAAAGCAGGACTATTGCTTACATTTACTTATTAATAAAGATATATGAAGAAGATCACCGTATTTATTGCTCTCTGCTCTATAGTGTTAGCATGTAGTGGAAATAAAAAGAATGGGAACACAAGTAGTGTAGATGGTGCAAAGATATATAAGGTAAACTGCACACTCTGTCATGGTATGGATGGAAAATTGGGGATTAATGGAAGTAAGGACATAACTGCATCTCCTATGACCAAAGATGAAAGAATCCATTTAATAAAAAATGGGAAGAACACAATGACACCTTTTAAAGCATTATTATCAGAAGAAGAAATTGAGGCAGTTGCGGAATACACCTTTGAATTAAAGTAGGGTGCATCAACTATATCATAGATTGATTTGTCTAGGATTAGGTTTTGATAGTGTGGGTGTCATCATTAGAAATAGCAATAATAAAAATAATTGAGCATTGCGTTTGACTTTAAACCATTCTGGAACTTTCATTAAGCTTTCACTTAATTGGGAAACCAAATTTCCATTCATCTGTTACAAGAGCAAGAACTTCTTTAATAGGAGAGGTCTTATATAATTTAGCGATGATAAACAAGGAACATAAAATACTCTTAACAGGCGGGACTGGATTTTTAGGCAGTCATATTTTAGATGAACTTGTAGGTAGAGGCTATGGAAATATTGTGGTTTTAAGTAGGAAAGAAGTCCAGCAAAAATTAAATGGAGTTCTCTATGTCACTGGAGATATTTTAGATGTATTTTTCCTTGATTCCATTTTCTCGGGTGTAGATTTTGTAATCCATGCAGCAGCTGTTGTCTCATTTCAGAAAAAAGATCGTAAACAGATGTTTGCGGTAAACGTGGAGGGCACTGCAAATTTAGTCAACACAGCAATTGCACATTCAATAAAATCCTTTATACATGTTAGTTCAGCAGTAGCCATAGGTAAGAATCTTGACGATACAATAGTAGATGAATCTACGGCATGGAGTAACAAACTCTCGCACACTCAATATGCCCTGAGTAAGTTTATGGGAGAAAAACAAGTTTGGCGTGGGCATGCTGAGGGCTTAGATGTTTCTATAGTAAATCCATCCTTAATTCTGGGCAGAGGAGATTGGAAAACAGGAACTTCAGGTTTTTTTAGAAAAATTGATAAAGGACTTAAGTATTTCCCAACTGGTTCAAATGGGATGGTATCTGCTAAAGATGTGTCTAGATTTATTTGTACACTATTAGAACAAAGACCTAATGGGGAGCGATTCATTTTGTCTGCTGAGAATATGAAATATGAAGATCTATTTTCTTTGATCGCCAATCATTTAGATGTGCCTTCACCGCATCGGCCCATCCAAGGGAAATTAAAAATATTTGCTTATCTCAAAGAAGTACTTTCTAATTTATCAGGCTCTCATTCTAGTTATTTGAGTCGAGAGTCCATAGAGAACATAAGTGAAGTCAAGGCCTACTCAAATAGTAAATCAATATCATTATTAGATTTTCAGTATCAAGCTATTCCGGAATTGATTCATGAGCTTGCTAAAACCTACCAAGAAGAGAAAGATTAGGAGTACTAAAATCTCTTTCACCGCTACACATAATCAGCAAATAAAGTATTATAGAAATTAATATATAAGATATATTATTTTTATAAACTGCGCTATTTTGAAATAATAAATTAATTGGGTACTTTAATAACGATATATAATTTCGTCAGACTAAAACCATATAAGCTATGAGTATAAGTACAGAAAACATCAGAAATGTTGTTTTGCTTGGACACTCTGGCTCGGGTAAGACCACCCTTGCAGAGACCATGCTATTCGAAGCAAAAGCGATAGGACGTAGAGGAAGTGTAGGAGCAAAGAACACCGTTTCTGATTTTACAAACATCGAACAGGAAAAAGGAAATTCAATTTTTAGTACTCTGTTACACGCTAAGTGGAAGAATTCAAAAATAAATATCATTGACACTCCAGGATCTGATGATTTTATAGGAGAGGTTATTAGTTCACTAAAGGTAGCAGATACAGCATTGATTGTTATTAACGCAGCAAATGGAGTAGAGGTAGGAACAGAAATCATATGGGAATATGTACAAGACTATAATACCCCTGCAATTTTTGTGGCAAACCACATGGACCAAGAAAAAGCAAACTTTCAATCTACTCTAGATCAAATTACGGCAAGATTTGGTTCTAAGGTTTTACCTTTCCAGTTCCCATACAACTCAGGGGACGGATTTAACTCCATTATTGATGCCTTACGTATGGTCATGTACGTTTTCTCGCCAGATGGAGGGAAGCCTGAAAAACAGACTATTCCAGAATCTGAAATGGGAAGGGCGCAAGAAATGCATAATGCGCTCGTGGAAGCTGCAGCTGAGAATGATGAAACACTCATGGAAAAATTCTTTGATGCTGGTACACTTAATGAGGATGAACTTGCCAAAGGACTTACTATAGCATTGGCTTCACAACAAATCTATCCAGTATTTTGCTGCTCATCAGAAAACAATATGGGTAGCGGAAGAATAATGGGATTTATAAATGATATTGCTCCTGCACCATCAGACAGACCAGATGCAATTCTGCATGATGGCTCTTTGATTAAATGTGATAAGGCTGGCAAGAATGTCATGTTTATCTATAAAACTTTGTCAGAGCCACAAATAGGTATGGTGAGTTATTTTAAGGTGTACTCTGGAAAGGTATCACCTGGCATGGAGCTGAGCAATGTAGATAACAGAACATCAGAACGTCTGAATCAAATCTTTGAGACGAATGGTAAAATACGTTCAAATGTGGATGAACTAGTAGCAGGGGATATAGGTGTAACTGTGAAACTTAAAAATACCCATACGAACAACACCTTATCAGATAAGGGGTCTGATCTTAAAATTGAAAATATTAAATTCCCAGAAGCTCGCATACGATCAGCAATTGCACCTCCAGCGAAGGGTGAGATGGAAAAAATAATGAAAGTATTGAATAGCCTTCAGGAAGAAGATCCAACTCTTATCCTAGAGCAAAATGCGCAACTCAAACAAACCATATTGCATGGTCAGGGACAATTGCATTTGGATTTAATAAAATACAGGATGGATAAGGTCAATGGCCTACAAATGAATTTTATTAAACCAAAGATTCCGTATAGAGAAACTATTACAAGACCTGCTGATGAGTCGTATCGTCATAAGAAACAATCTGGTGGCTCTGGTCAGTTTGCTGAAGTGCATTTGAGGGTAGAGCCTTATTTCGAAGGTATGCCAGATCCTAGTGGTTTAACAGTACGATCTAGGGATGAAGAAGAATTACCATGGGGAGGTAAATTTATTTTCTATTGGTGTATTGTAGGAGGATCTATTGATTCAAAATATATTAATGCTATCAAAAAGGGCATAATGCAAAAGATGGAGGAAGGTCCGCTGACTGGATCCTGTTGTCAAAATATACGAGTGTCTGTGTATGATGGCAAGATGCATTCTGTGGATTCTAACGATATGGCTTTTATGATTGCATCTGCTCAGGCATTCAAAACGGCTTTTGAAGGTGCTAAGCCTCAACTTTTGGAACCTATCTATGACGTTGAAATCTTATGCAATGATACTATTATGGGTGATATCATGGGAGACTTACAAACAAGGAGGTCTATTATCATAGGAATGGATGCAGATGGTCAATATCAGAAGATAAAAGCCAAAGTGCCTCTTGCTGAAATGTACAAGTACTCTTCCACATTGCGGTCTTTATCACAAGGCAGAGCTAAGTTTTCAAGAAAGTTTGCTGAATATCAAGCTGTAGGCGGAGATATTCAGAATAAGATCATCAATGAAAACAAGACGGAAATGGAAATGGCATGATAATAATGTAAATTAAGCGACATATTAGAAATAATACTTAAACAATGAGGCTCAGAAATGAGCCTCATTGTTGGTTTAGGAACTAGAAGATGATGACTAATAATTTGATATCGCTATTTTGATAATGTATAAATTTCTGATATCCAGCTGATATTGATATTATCTGAATTAGTTTTTATCTTATTAATCTGTTGATACAGTGAAGTAAGAAAGCGTTGCTTTTAAATTGTTAAAATATTTTGTTTTCATACATTAAACATCTAAATTTGAATATCCCGAAATCAAAGATTAAATCCAGGTTTCATTCTCATTATCTTGGGGTGGTTTTATTATCACCCCATTTTTTATGCCCCTTACTCAACTGATTTTCAGTAAATTATACTTTGTTAGTGCAGACATTTCAATTAGGCCCTGAGATAGGGATAGAAGTGGGTTGCGCGCAACGTAGTGAGCACATACGAACGGATAGCCCGGTCCTATGTCGCCGTAGGAGGCATAGGAATCTCCCTAATGAGCCTCTTATTATATCAAAAGAAGGTGTGTTTGAAAATTCTTAAACGCTAACGTTACAGTGTTCCTCAAAAGCAGCTTGCAGCGTTTCAGCTATCATTTGTGCTGATCTTCCTTCAATTTGAAGTCTTTCTATCATGTGTACCAATTTCCCATCTTTAAATAATGCGATAGATGGTGAAGAAGGAGGATAGGGTAGAAGGAATTGTCTAGCTTGTTCTGTAGCTTCTTTATCCACGCCAGCGAATACAGTATATGCATTATCAGGCTTTGTAGCGAGTTGCATTGCCATTTTAGCTGCTGGTCTTGCATTAGCTGCGGCACATCCACATACGCTATTTACAATCAAAAGGCTGGTGCCAGTTTGGTTTTCAAGAACCTTGTTCACTTCCTCTACAGTATTCAGGGCTGTGAAGCCAAATTCTGTAAGGTCTTTCTCCATGGGTATAGTCAATTCTCGTGGATACATATTTGTACGTTTTTCTTAGTGTGTAAAGGTACAACCTAGAAATCCTAAAAAAAGTTTTGAGCCAGGTAAATTAAATTATGCGCGGATGCGAATGTGACTTCTAGATGATTTGTGCATATCTCGCGATCAGATCATCTTTATGTATTTCCCAGTCTTCTAATGTATCTACATCATTTAGTTTTTCTATCAAACAATGACTGAGGCCTAATTCTTTAATTTTATCCAGGGTATGTTGGAGGACTGAGTCAGTGCCCCAATTTATATCATGAAACAAAGGTTTTGAGTTTTCTTTTACTCCTATAAGATAATAGCCTCCATCTTCAGCTGGCCCCAGGACGACGTCTCTTGTTTTCAATTGTTTAAAAGCGGTGTCAATATGCTTCTTTTTTATTTCTGCACAATCACTACCTATAAGGACAACATTTTTGTTTTCAAGCAAGGATAACTCTATGGCGTTGAACATGCGTCTTCCTAAGTCATCGCCATACTGAACCAGTTTTCTGAATTCTCTAGGTGACCACAGATCTTCATCTTCTATAAATTCGCTGTAGTACAAATATTTGTGGGTATCAGTTTTCATGACAATGTCATGCGTGTAGTGCATGAGCATTTTATATGCTTGTAAAGCTTTGTCTTTCCCTATGTTTTTTGCTAGCCTAGTTTTTACCTTTCCTAAAGTAGGATTTTTGACAAAAACAATAAGGCCCTTTCCGGTCTTATCCAACTTAATCTTTTTTATCCTCTTTACCTTTCTCTTTCTTTATGCGGACTTGTTCTCCATCCTTAAGCTTTTTTGATATAGCAGAATAGGGGCCTGATACGATATCCTGACCATCTTCCAGTCCAGAAAGAATGTGAATGTACTCATCATTTTGGATACCAGTAACAATTTCTTGCATAGCTACGGTGTCAGCTTGGTGTATAAAGACAACTTCCATTATATCTCCATCTTTATCTTCTTCATCTTTGTTCCTTGTTGTCACTGATTGTATAGGTATGGTGAGTGCATCTTTCTCCTGATGTGTATAAATATCAACTGAAGAAGACATGCCTGGCCTGAAAGGGTATTTTATTTTTTTGGTCAATTCTCTGTATGAATTGGCGTCGAGTCTGATTTTTACAATAAAGTTTGTGACCTGATCAGTATTTAATGATTGGGCTGCGCTGGCCACATTAGATGCAGAGTTTGCTATCTCAGTAACTTCACCTTTAAATTTCTGATCTAGATATGCATCTACTTCTACATCAGCCTCTTGGCCTACGGATACTTTAAGAATATCATTTTCGCTTACATCCACCTGGACTTCCATCGTGTTTAGATTTGCAATCCGCATTAATTCAGTACCTGTCATTTGAATTGTTCCAACAACACGTTCGCCTTGTTCCACAGACAAGCTTGAAATGATACCAGATCCGGGTGCCTTAATGGTGGTTCTATTTAGACTTGTGCGTAGTTCTTTTAATGTTGCTTCTGCACTTTGAATATTAAAAGAAGCGCCCTTTGCACTTTCTTCAGAAGATATTTTTGATGCTTGTGCAGCACTTAGGTTTGCTTCTAAACCTTTTAAGTTAGAGAAGGATTGATCAAATTCTACTTGAGAGATCACACCTTCTTCTAAGAGTTTAGTATTTCTCTGATGGATTGTTTTTGCATTTTCTAACTGTGCTTTGATCTGTTGCATTTGAGCAACTGCGCTTTGGATTTGTGATTTTGACATCGCTTCTTGAGCCTTTGCATTGTTTAGACTTGCTCTACCTCGTTCTACAGTAGACTCATAGGCTTCTGGGTCTATTTTTGCAAGAATTTGTCCAGTAACTACAGAGTCTCCTTCTTGTACATACAGTTTTACAATTTCGCCTGAAACGTCTGAGCTTATTTTGATTTCTTTTTCAGGGAATATTCTTCCACTTCCAGAAACAGTTTCATTCAGAGTTCTCTTTTTTACTTGTTCTGTTTGTATTTGAATTCCTTTAGGTTTGCTTTTTCCTTTTAGATATACGAGAACAGTAAGAACTGCCAAGACAATTAATGCAAGTATTGTAATCCAAAATCTGGTTGACTTTTTTGCCATACTGAAGTTTATTTCAATTTAATGGGGTTACCCATATAATAGTCTAATACAACTGTCTTGAATAGATAGTCATATTTTGCTAATAGTGTATTTAGCTGAGCAGCGTCGTATTGATTTTTAGCATTTGAATATTCAAATGTGTTTGCTGCACCAAGCTTATATTTTCTTTCGGTGTTTTTAAAAGAGGCTTCTTGCGCTTGCAATGCAACTAGACTAGCTTCATATTGAAGTTTAGCAGATCTACTGTCAGCAAGTGCGGTTTGCACTTGTATTTTTAAGTTCTCTTTTGTTCGTTGTGTGTTTAATTTGCTATTTTCAAAATCAAGTTGTGCTCTTTGTATGCTATGTTTTACTTGATAGTTGTTGTAGATAGGAACGGAGAGTTGCACCCCAAATCCATAGGATAGATTATCGTCCAGCTGCGTAGGGTAGTTTGCTTTTTCAGTCAGTGTTCTTTCCTGGGTAAAGAGTAAAGGGAAGTCAGTCCCATCCGGTAATCTTGTATCTAAGCCTACGACGACA
>CALCMJ010000115.1 GCA_937967615.1 uncultured Saprospiraceae bacterium | reverse complement strand
TGCGAACCATGTACTTGGTATGGCGTAAGCTGTAATGTTGAAGATCGAGTAATCTGTTTGGATTTAGATGGAATGACAGGATGTAATTCATTTACAATAACATTAGGGAATGGGCTCAATGGTGTTTTGCCTGCTGAAATTAGTCAGTTGACCATGTTAGAGCAATTGCACTTAGAAGGGAATAGTGCTCTAGCAGGAAGTTTGCCAGCAGAATTTTACGATATAGTTTCCTTGCAAGTATTTGAATCTAATTTTACTGGATTCTCTGGCAGTATTTCTCCTGACATAGGAAACTTGGTAAACCTAATGCAATTTAGTACTGGTTTTAATATGATGGGAGGTGAAATACCAGCAGAATTTGGCAGCTTAACAAATCTTACAAATTTGAATTTATTTTACGCGCAGTTTTCTGGAGAGATTCCAAGTGAACTTGGTAATCTTGTTAATCTCGAAGAGTTGCGCCTTAACAATAATCAATTAGAAGGATGTATTCCTAGTTCGTTCTCAGGTTTTTGTGGAACAGCTCAGGTAGAGTTAGGAAATAATCCAGGTTTACCAGGAGGAGGCGACTTTGCTGCCTTTTGTGCTACAGGAGAAGGAGCCTGTGAAGATGGTTGTCCAGACCTTGTAATAGCAATTTCAGTAACGGGGATAGTGAATGGAAATGTCCAATATGATTATGTTATTACGAATATAGGTGACGGTCCTGCGGATCTGAATGGGACAACTGGTGAAAATACTACCAATGTAAGTATCCAGAACTTTTTCACTAACGATCCAGACCCCAATAATTTCCCAAGTGGGCAAGCAGCAGGAGGAAGTATTATAGGTCTTTCGCCGCTTCCAATATTGCAGCCAGGAGAAACGTATACTGGTTCTTATCAGGCATTTGGCTATGATGGTACGTATGATTATTTGGGATTAAAAGTGGATTGGGGCGAGGCTGTAGAAGAATGCGATGAAGAAAATAATGTATTAATTTTAAAAGCGGGATGTAGTGATTCTGCTGCAGAAAATTACGATCCAGATGCACAGTTTGATGATGGTTCATGTTACTATTGTTATCCTGAATTAGCTAGTCCAATAGTAGAAGAAATTACGACAGAAAATTATACTGTAGGAACAAATGATTTTACGAGATATTATTTACCAGTAGTAAACTGGGCGGAATATCCGCAAGAATTATTTGATCCAGCACCTGACTTAGCGCCATGTGGACTAAATACAAATGCATCCAGATCGTGGGTCACTATTTATAATGATTTAGGAAATCAGATATATGGCTTTTGCGCTTTAGGCAATCCAGAAAATTTGCAAAACATTTGGTTTGCAATATTGGAGGAAGACTGTCCCCCAAGCGCAGTTTACGTAGTTATACATGATAGAGCATGTGATATTTATTATGAATCTGATTTGATCCCATTAGACTGCGTAAGATGTGACGATGGCATTCAGAATGGTGATGAGCTAGGAGTGGATTGTGGCGGAGCGGATTGTGTTCCTTGCAATACGTATTACTTAGACAGCGATATGGATGGGTATGGAGATGCGACCGTTTCCACGTTTGCATTGACAGCACCTGATGGCTATGTAGATAATGCGGATGACTGTAATGATATGGATGCGGCAATTAATCCATCAGCTACTGAAGTTTGTGACGGAATAGATAACAACTGCGATTCTCTTATTGATGAATTGGATGGCGAGGAAGATGCAGATGACGATGGGGTAGCAGGCGTATGTGATAACTGTCCGTTTACGGCAAATGCGAGTCAGGCGGATTACGATGCGGATGGTATAGGCTATGCGTGTGACGAGGCGATTGATTTTGAGGTGGCAGTAGATGGCTTTGTAGAAATTGTAGAAGGTTTAGATTTAAATGGCGGTCAGACAAATTCCGTGCTTAAGAAAATCAATAAGGCACTAGAATTTTGCATGGAGGGGGATGCTGCTAGCGCATTAGATAAATTAGAAGCCTTGCTCAGTCAACTGAACGATTGGTACGGAACTGTTCTCACGGAAGAAGAGGCAAGTATTTTAATTAGCTATGTACAAGATCTTATTGATGCAATAAATAATGGCAGTATAGATTGTGGAGATTCAGATATGGGAATAATTCATGGTGAAGGAGTGCAAGAGACACTCAGTTCTGATGACGAGCTAATGGATTCTGAAACGGGGGAATTGCCAAAATTCAGAGAAGGATCTTCAGCAGAAATTTATGATGAAATAAAAGTATATCCAAATCCTTTCCAGGATATTATACAGCTAGATTTAGATAGTGAAAGGTATCATTCATATTTTATTTTGGATACGAATGGTCAGTTAATGACAAAGGGTATAATATCTGATAGCTCAACAAAGATTGAACTAAGTAATTTATTAGCTGGTTACTATTTCTTAAAAATAGTAGATAAGCAGGGATATCATAAAACCTATCCACTTGCAAAAGGATAAGGTTTAATACAAGAGAAGTTCTTTTTGATGGTCGCGAAATAGTTCGTGGCCATTTTTTTGTAATTATTGTACCCCATTTTTTTATTTAAACAATCTTTCGTCTAGGTCTAGTTTTGTCTTTTTCTTTTTCTTCAAGAGTTTAAATTTGGGATGATTTGGGTTTATAAGGATATTGCATTCTTGTGGAGCGATAATGGAAGGCACTTTCAGAGCAAGTGATTTTTTTGATTCTATCCATTTTTGACCGGCTGTTTTGAATTGATATTCAGCGTCTTTAGATTTTCTTATTTTCCTAAACTTAGATACAGAAAACGTTTCGATATGTTTATCATCTAGTTCTAATTGCAATAGTTCTAGATTCTCAGGAACTGTTAGGCCATCAAAGTGCACTAAAATTTCGAGGATTGCCAAGGAAACATTTTCTGAGCAATAGAGCAAGGCTGTGCCTTTATCATTCCACCTGCCACCATAGAGTTGCGCACCTGTGCCGCTAATATCATGAATATATTCGCTTGTAGAAATCCTATAAAATTTCATTAGCTATACACTCCGTGTTGAATTCTACCTATGATATCTTCAATCATTTCTATTCCTAAGGATGTGTCCATTATTTCAAGCGGAGGAACGTGACCGAGTATTTTGTTTGGTGTTCTAATCCAAAGTTTAAACTTATCCTGTCCAAATAGACGAAACCCTTTTTGAAACATTTCTATTAATTGAATCAGATGTGTGGTGATTTCCTTGTTCAGGATATGTGTTTTAGAATATCTAACAAGTTGTCTTTGAGAGATAGGAAGAATGGAACTTAATTCTTTATCTGTAAGAGAAGTAAATTCTTGAATATGACTTATGTATTTTGTTTGTATGCCATTTCTAGCTATCAGAATAAGATCTGTTCTTTTGTTTATAGATTCAGATTTTAGTAATGCTTGAATTGTCATAATTGCCGTTTGACATAAATATAGAGACATTTGACATTAATGGCAAGTTTTATTGTAAATTCTTAAATATGGTATATAATGGTGCTTCGCGGTGTAATAGAAAAGAAATCTTTGCATTATATTTCAAACCTAAGGGCTTTTAAATAATGAAGTGTTTGTAAGGATTGTGAATTCAGATATATAATGGAAACCTACCTGGTTTTGTTTGGTATTTATGATGGCTTTTAAATCAACTCATTTTAGTTGCTTTTACAGGTTGCTTTTCTTAGGTCTACATATACTTAGCAAATAGTTAAAATAGTCTGACTTGATAAATGCAGCATTTAGTATAGTTGAATTCATAAATTAATAGTGTTGTAAATATCTACCTTCCAAGTAACCTTTGTCAGGCACACTACATTAATAAGTAAGAATAATAGCAAATAGAGATACTCGCAAGAGAATCTCTGAAACTTATATGTGCCCTTATTGTGCAGTGCTAACTGCATATGTGGGCTGCGTGTTACTAACCCTTTTTCAAAACACTTTTTAAACCTTTAAAAATGAAATTTTTAAAATGCACCCTAGTGGTCTTGCTATGCGCAAGCCTCACGAACACTTCCTACGCCCAATGCTACGAATTTGGAATTACTGATGGATATTTAAACCCAGATCCTATACTGATACCTGGCGATGGACTGACAGAACTAACTTATCAGATATGTAACGAAGGGGATGACTTACCGCTGGATCCAAATGGAGGAATGGGATTTAGTATATGTCCATCTGTAAACTATCTTTCACCCACTACTGAGGTTTATGGATCTGCGACAGAATACTTTAGTTTCTCAAGCTTCTTGAATTGTGAAATAGGAACACAAACTGCGATGATTCCTGCAGGAACATGTTTGGAATTTAAAATCATGTATGAGTCTCTTCTTCCATCATTCATAGGAGAATTTATTGATGATACTGGAACTCCAAATGGACTACATTGTGTTACTGCAAATATTGCTCCTTCTGGAATATATTCTGGAGGCACTTGCCATATGGTAAATGATGATTACTTACAGGTATGTACATATACAGATTTTATTTTCCCTGTTGAGATAGTAGAATTTACTGCAACAAAGAAAAACGATGCGACTCTGCTTAAATGGAAAACAGCTTCTGAATTAAACAACAAACAATTTGATATTGAGCATTCCAAAAATGGCATTGACTTTAAAAAAATTGGGGAAGTACGGGGAGCCGGTACTTCTAATGATATAATTGCATACGATTTTACAGACCCTAATCCTGCTGCTGGCGTTAATTATTACAGACTTAAGCAAATTGATTTTGACGGGACGAATGCACATTCAGAGATCAGGCAAGTAAATTTTGGGGGTGATTCTAAAGGCATAAATATCTTTCCTAATCCTGCAGTAGATTTTGTAAAGATTGAAAATGCAGAACAGGGATCTTCAATACAAGTGTATGATATGCTTGGCAAAGTCGTTCTTGAAAATACGATTGATGATTCAGCTGAACTAAGTATGGAGCAATTCGTACAGGGCGCTTATATTTTTAGAGTTTTAGGTGTAGATGGGGAGACTCTATTTTCGCAGAAGATCTTTGTGAGTAAATAAAGATGCATTGGCGATAAGTCGCGTGAGTGGTGGGAGCAGTCCCGCGCGCAGCGCGGGAGTCCGTAAGGACCAAGCTGCGGACGGCACGACCTGCCTGCTGAGGCACGCAGGCAGGCACATAATGAAGGACTTGTACTGAATTATGTCCTGAGCATAGCGAAGGATTTAGGGCACGCCCAAATACTTATAAAAATAGAATAAGAAGGAAACTCGGTTTTGATGATTATTCAGAACCGAGTTTCCCTTTTTTGTATAGAAACGAATCTTGTTCCTGTCCCTTGATGTTTACTTTTAGCTAAATATGTATTAAATGCTCAGTTTGATTGTATGGAGCGAGCAAAATGGCTTATTTTCGTGGCTTACAAAACTGAATTTCCTAAATGAGATACATATGCGGTGTTTTTATCATTCTTGGATTAATTTCTTGCTCCACGGGAAAGAAGTTGCAAGATGATGATGAGGTCTTTTTTTACGAGGAGAGATTCTTGGATACGCTCACCGTCAGTGCACCTAGAGTAGGTTCAGAAAATGAGTATACCCTTCCTAATT
Organism: uncultured Saprospiraceae bacterium; assembly: GCA_937967615.1. Classification (GTDB taxonomy): domain Bacteria; phylum Bacteroidota; class Bacteroidia; order Chitinophagales; family Saprospiraceae; genus CALCMJ01. Next base: position 5,217 of record CALCMJ010000115.1, on the reverse strand, counting down.
ACAATCCTAGTTTTACACGCGTGCATGACCTATTGCACACTAAATTACAACTCGCGTTTGACTGGGAAAAGCAACATGTACTAGGGCAGGCTGATCTTTCTTTTCAGGCAATGCGCGAGACAAAAGCACTTTGGCTAGACGCTAAAGGATTTGATATTCATGAGATAAAATTGAATGGGCTTGCTGTGGCCAAACATTACTATGATGGAAAGAATATTATCCTCCCTCTAGATCGTGTTTATAAGAGAGATGAACGCTTTGAAGTATTTATTGACTACACGGCAAAACCCAATGAGGGAGAAGAGAAAGGAAGTGCTGCCATCACCTCAGACAAGGGACTTTTCTTTATAAATCCTCTAGGGAAAGATAAGGACACGCCGCAGCAGATCTGGACGCAGGGAGAAACTGAAAACAACAGTAGATGGTTTCCTACTATAGACAAACCAAATGAGCGATGTACACAAGAAATTTATCTGACTGTAAATAAAAAGTTTCAAAGCTTATCCAATGGTACGCTCGTTTCCTCGAAAGAAAATATGGATGGGACACGTACGGACTACTGGAAACAAGATCTTCCCCATGCGCCCTATTTATTTATGTTGGGTATAGGCGAATTTGCGATCGTTGAAGAAAAATGGAAAGGGAAAGATTTACTTTATTATGTAGAAGAAGCTTATAGGCCATACGCGAAGGAAATATTTGCACACACGCCAGAGATGCTCAGCTTTTTTTCTGACTTACTTAATTATCCATATCCGTGGGATAAGTATGCTCAGATAATTACTAGAGAGTATGTGAGTGGCGCAATGGAAAATACAACTGCGGTTATCTTTGGAGACTTCGTTCAGAAAACGGATAGAGAGCTTATTGATAACCATAACGATCTTATTGTAGCGCACGAGATGATTCACCATTGGTTTGGAGATCTTGTTACTTGTGAGAGCTGGGCAAACCTTACCATGAATGAGGGATTTGCAAACTATGGCGAGTACTTATGGTTTGAGCATAAGTACGGAAAAGATTACGCAGAGTTTCACAGATTGAAAGAACTTAATTCCTATTTGCAAAGTGTACAAATGCAGGGCGGACATGATTTGATTTGGTATGATCATCCAGACAAAGAGCTGATGTTTGATGCGCACAGTTATAATAAAGGCGGACTGGTCTTGCACATGTTGCGCAATTATTTGGGTGATGATCTTTTCTTTTTAGGATTGAATACATATTTAGTAGATAATGCATATTCAGATGTAGAAGCGGATGAACTGCGACTGGCGATGGAGGATGTGTCAGGAGAGGATTTGAATTGGTTTTTTGATCAATGGTATTTTAGTGCAGGTCATCCAGACTTAGATATTAAATACAATTACAATGCAGTTTCTCAGGAACTTGAAGTCCTTGTAGAACAAATGCAAAGCCCAAATGAAAACGAGGCAATTTATCAAATCCCTTTTGACCTTGTTATGTATTATGAGGATGGTTCAAGTTCAGAAGTCCCCTTGAAGATGACAAAGCGAAAGGAAACATTTATTGTGGAAGATGTAAAAAGAAAACCAGCAGTCTCCATTTTGGATGGAAAAAATATATTATTGGGAACTAAGAATGAGAACAAAACGGATGAGGAATATTTAGCCCAATATGGATTTTCAAAAAACTTTCAGGATAGATTTGATGCAGCACAAAATTTAAGTGTCTCTAATCAGTTTAAAGTGCAAGAACAGGCATTGCGAGAAGAGCATTATTTTTTCAGAAAAAATATTCTTAAGTATATTAAAGATCCTCTTATCCTTACGGGCTTAGCAAAAAACGATGCACACTCAGAGGTACGATCCGCGGCACTTAGTCGACTAAAAGAAATGGACCCAGAGAATGCACTTTCAGTTGCTAAAGAAATATTAAAAACGGAGAGGACCTTTCCTGTTATGTCAAAGTCCTTGCAGATAATTTCTAAAAAAGAATTGCCGTATGCACTGAATGTAGTAGAAGGATTAGATGAGCAGGAAAGGAACGCATTGAAAGGAACAATTTACAACTTGTATTCATCCAGTGGGGATAGTAAATACCTAAAGCATTTTGAGCAAAGTTTGAATGGAGTGGACTTTGACCACGTATTTAATTTTTACGAAGATTATTATAGGCTGGCGAGCGAGGCAAGTCTAGATGATCAAAAGAAAACAGCAGAAATTCTAAAAGTAGCGGCATTAAACATGGATTATCCCTTTATCAAGAGATTTTTAGCTACAAATACTATAAATAGATTAAAAAATGACCTCATCTTTGGGAAGACGGATAAGGAAAAAGAAGACACGATTACTTTCCTAAAAGACGTTATTAACCATATAAAAGAAAACGAAACTGACGAAAACCTCAAAGAGCGGTATATTGACTTCTAATTGCATGTCATAATGGCATAAAAATCCTATTGGAACAATATGTGAGCTCTAAGATGAGTACAAAGGAATAAGACTATGTTTAATATATTAAAGAAGGTATTTGGGACTAAGTATGACAGAGATGTTAAAGAGTATAGGCCTGTAGTAGAGGAGATCAATGATTTCTACAAGCAATATGCGTCATTAAGTCATGATGAGCTAAGAAACAAGACCATTGAATTCAGAGCAAAGATAGCTGATCATTTAAAGAGTATAGATGATGATATCTCCAGTTTAAAGAGTGAGGCAGAGCAAGAAAATGATCTATCTAAGCGTGAAGAAATATTCAAAGAGATAGATGAGATTATCAAGGAGAGAGATAAGCATCTTGAAGAAGTATTGAAAGACATATTGCCAGAGGCGTTTGCTGTTGTAAAAGAAACAGCGAGACGATTCATGGAAAACACAACGATAGAAGTTACAGCTACAGATTTTGATAGAGATCTTGCTGCGAAAAATAGTTTTGTAGAAATTAAAGGAAATAATGCTATCTGGAAAAATTCCTGGAAAGCAGCAGGAGGAGATGTAACATGGAACATGCTCCATTATGATGTACAGTTAATTGGTGGAATGGTCCTGCATAACGGAAAGGTTGCAGAAATGCAAACAGGAGAGGGAAAGACACTAGTAGCAACCCTGCCTGCATATCTTAACGGACTCTCATCACAAGGGGTTCATATAATTACTGTGAATAATTATCTCGCCATACGGGATTCAGAGTGGGTAGGACCCATATTTAATTTCTTATTCTTAACAGTAGACTGTATAGATAAATACAAATCACATTCAGACGGTAGACAAAAGGCCTATGGTTGTGACATCACCTATGGTACTAACAATGAATTTGGTTTTGACTACCTAAGGGACAACATGGTGCGTTCGCAAAAAGAGCTTGTGCAGAAGAAGCATCACTTTGCGATGATAGATGAGGTAGATTCAGTATTAGTAGATGATGCAAGAACACCGCTTATCATTTCAGGACCTGTTCCAGAAGGTGCTGATGAAGAAGAATATAATAGACTAAAGCCGGAAGTAGAAAGACTGTTTAACCAACAGAAAAAAATGGCAAGCACGTATCTAGCAGATGCGAAGCGTTTGTTTAAAGAAGGGAATGTAGGTACGGAGGAAGGAGAAACGGGTATGGCATTATTACGATCGTATAGAGCATTGCCTAAGTCAAGACCACTTATTAAATTCTTAAGTGAGGAAGGTGTAAAGACCCTGCTTCAAAAAGCAGAGAATTTTTACATGCAAGAGCAAAATAAACACATGCATCTTGTAGACGAACCTTTACTTTTTACTATTGACGAGAAAAACAGAAATGTGGAGTTGATGGAAAAGGGTACTGAGTTTCTTGCGGGTACAGAAAATGATCCAAACTTTTATGTGATGCCAGACATTGCATCAGAGATGCAAGCGCTAGTAGAAAGGGAAGAGCGAGAAGGCATAAAACTAACTGAAGAAAGAGAAACCTTGATTACGGATTTTTCAGATAAGTCTAGGCGACTACATGCTGTAAGCCAGCTCCTAAAAGCTTATACATTATTTGAGAAGGAAGATGAATATGTGGTTATGGACAATCAGGTAAAGATTGTTGATGAGCAGACAGGTAGGATGATGGAAGGAAGAAGATATTCTGATGGATTACATCAGGCATTGGAGGCTAAAGAGAATGTAAAAGTTGGAAACATCACCCAAACGTATGCAACTATTACATTGCAGAATTATTTTAGGATGTATCACAAGCTTGCTGGGATGACAGGTACTGCAGAAACGGAAGCAGGTGAGCTTTGGGAAATCTATAAACTAGATGTTGTCGTTATCCCTACGAACAGACCTATCACAAGAGAAGATAAAGAAGATTTAGTATATAAAACTGGGCGCGAAAAATTCAATGCTGCCATAGATGAGGTGCAACGATTAACAGAGCAGGGCAGACCCGTCTTGGTAGGTACAACAACAGTTGATATCTCAGAGAAGCTAAGTCGCATGCTTGACTTACGCGGAATTTCGCACAATGTATTGAATGCGAAACAGCATCAGAGAGAAGCAGAAATAGTTTCTGAAGCAGGTAATGCGGGGAAGGTGACTATTGCGACGAATATGGCCGGTAGGGGAACAGATATTAAATTGTCTGAAGAAGTAAAAGCGGCAGGAGGTCTTGCCATCATTGCAACGGAGCGCCACGATTCGCGTAGGGTAGATAGACAGTTGCGAGGTAGATCTGGAAGACAAGGAGATCCAGGGTCTTCGCAGTTTTATGTGTCTCTAGAAGATAAGTTGATGCGTCTTTTTAATTCAGAGCGTATATCCAAGCTTATGGATTCAATGGGGCATGAAGAAGGAGAGGTGATTCAACATTCCATGGTTTCTAAGTCAATAGAACGTGCTCAGAAAAAAGTTGAAGAAAACAATTTTGGTATACGTAAGCGTTTACTTGAGTATGATGATGTCATGAACATACAGAGAGAGGCGATCTATGCGAGAAGAAATAATGCGCTTTCAGGAGAACGTCTTTCTGTAGATTTATATAATATGTTTATGGGACTTACAGAGTCTCTTGTTTCTGACAATAAGCATGGAGGTGATTATGATTCTTTCAGAAATGACTCATTGAGTATTTTAGGAATAGATCCATCTGTTGATGCGGCGACATTCCAAGAAGCATCAATCTCTGATATTACAGAGCAATATCAGAAAGAGGTGTTTGCATTTTATGAAAGAAAGTCTGAAGAAATCTGTACCGCACTCTATCCTATTGTTAAGAATGTCTACGAACATGAGG
>CALCMJ010000114.1 GCA_937967615.1 uncultured Saprospiraceae bacterium | reverse complement strand
CACTGGCCAAGAGAATGGAGACTTGAGAAAAATTGAACTTAATCCAACGGATAGTAACACTTCAATTTCAGATAAGCCTTGGGAAGATCCATTGTTCTTTATTGAAGGTCAACTATGTCAACATCTTAGGGAAATATTTCAAGACAGTCAAGGCAATTTGTGGTTTGGGACTAACAACTATGACATCATGCGGTATGATGGGAAAGTTCTTAAATATTTCTCGGAAATCGATGGTGTGGATAATGGTAGAATTACAGGAATTGTTGAGGACGCATTAGGTAATGTTTGGTTTGGAACTTCTAAAGGTTTATGTAAGTGGGATGGAAAATCGTTTACAAGTTACACCACAAAAGATGGGCTTTTAAATGACGAAATTTGGAGTTTGTTAATTGATAGAAATGGATTGTTATGGGTAGGGACAAATACAGGATTGAGTAAATTTGATGGAAGTAATTTTACGACCGTTCCAATACCTAAAGCAAAGGTGGAGAATGCAAAAACTATTTATTCCCCAGACAGAATTACTGGAATTGCAGAAGACAAAGATGGCAATTTGTGGATTGGTACAGATGGTTTTGGAGTTTGTAAATATGACGGTAAGGACTTTAGAAATTTCACCATTAAAAATGGACTTTGTGATAACACTATATCTGAATTGATGGTAGATTCTAAATCAAATGTGTGGATAGGAACGTTTTGGGGTGGCGTCTCCAAATATGACGGTAAAACATTCACGAATTTCACAAAGGATGGGCTAATAGAGGGAGTAGAAGTAGGTGCTTTTTTTGAAGATCAAAATGAAGACATTTGGTTTGCAGCTGAGAATAATGGTGTCTACCGTTATGATGGAAAATCATTTATCAATTTTACTGAAGAGCAAGGCTTAATTACAAATGGAGTTTTGAGTATTTTTAGAGATAAAGAGAGCCGTTTTTGGTTTGGAGGCTGGGGAGGACTTTTTCGTTTTAACGGAAAATCATTTGTCAGCGTATCCAAGGATGGGCCTTGGGCTAAATAATATTAATCGAACACATTACAACAGTTCTAGGATATCAGTTTTGGCATTACAAATATGGCGTATAGTTTAAATTTCTTCTTGGTTGTGAAATGAGCGTAAATACATCCTCATATTTTGAAAAAGATAAACAGTATTTAAGATTCTGTACTTATGGTTTTTTAAAGAACCTCAGATTCTTTGATGCTTTCTTGCTAATATTTATTCTTGAGAATGAAATATCGTTTGCTCAAATTGGGATTTTGTATGCCGCCAGAGAAATCATTACAAATCTTTTTGAAATTCCATCTGGGATCATTGCAGATACATATGGGCGTAAAAATTCACTGATTGGTGCCTTTGTATTATACATCTTATCTTTTATCACTTTTTACTTCTCTGGCAATTTTGAATTATTCTTGTTAGCAATGTTATTAATTGGTATCGGTGATGCATTCCGATCTGGTACCCATAAAGGTATGATTATGGATTACTTGAGTATGAAGGGGTGGGGAAAGCACAAAATTACATATTATGGAAATACAAGATCTTGGTCGCAAAAAGGGTCTGCCTTGTCTGCACTTTTAGCTGGCTTTATCGTCTTCTATTCGGGAGATTATAGAATCGTGTACTTATTTTCCATTGTACCGTATTTATTAAATTTTATTAATATTTATTCCTATCCAGAAGAATTGAATTATTCTTTGAACGGAGGAATTAGAGAAAAGAGACCATTGAAATTTATGTTAAAAAACATTTTTGGTACTGTACATAAAATGCAAGTATTTGCGATTGTAAATTCCTCTGCGCTGCATTCTTCTTTTTTAAAATCTATTAAGGATTATATCCAACCCATAATGCTTAATGTGGCAATAATTTTACCGATTTTCACAACAGTAAGTTTAAAAAACAAAAGCGGTTTAGTTATAGGTATAATTTACTTCTTTATTTTTATTTTAACTTCTTATGCTTCAAAAATGGCTGGTAAGGTATCGTTGTTAGGTATAGAATTTATTGAAAGAAAGACACTTTTAACTGGCGTATGCTGTGGTGTATTATGTGGTATATTTTTCTATTGTGAAATGTATCTATTATCGATTGTATTATTTGTCCTTATTTATTTAATAGAAAATTTAAGAAAGCCAATATTAACAGGTTTTCTTTCAAACAATGTGCCTGATGAAATATTAACTTCAGTGCTTTCAGTGCAATCATTTTACAATACTCTAATGACAGCGGTTCTCTCAATCTTAATTGGGGTTTGTGCAGATTCCTATGGAATTGGTATTGCTTTATTAGTAGTGTCCCTTTTGCTCGTATTGATTACATTAGTTACTTGGAAGAGTAATAGATCCATTCTAAGTCATGAATAAGTTTAAAGCTAAATTAGAAATCATTGATGGAAATCCATTTGTATTTATACCAATAGAAGTACTCAGCAAAATTTTCATTCAATCAAAGCGGAATAAGAGTCCAATTCCTGTGCAAGGAAGAATAAATGAAAAGGAGTACAAACAAACCTTAATGAAATATTCTGGAGCATGGCGTTTATATGTAAATATGAAAATGCTTAAAGATTCGCCAAGAAGAATAGGGGAGCATCTAGAGATTGAGATAGAATTTGATCCTTCTGACCGATCAATTTCTCCGCATCCAGCATTGACAACAGCTTTAGCTGAAAATGAAAAAGCAAACAAAGTGTTTAAAAGTTTGTCACCTTCAAAACAAAAAGAAATCATTCGATACATTTCAAATTTGAAAACGAAACAAAGTATTGAAAGAAATGTCAAAAGAGCAATTAATTTCCTACTGGGTAAGGAGAGCTTTGTAGGGAGAGATAGGCCATGATTCTGTTTGAATTCTAAGATCAGGTCCTGGCAGAAATGAGCTTATGAGGCGTAATATTACGAACTTAGAGATTGGAGAATAGTATTACTTAGTTAAACTTGAAGATCAGGAACGATTATTTGATGTGCTAATTGATGAAAAAACTTTGGCTAATGATGACAGTAATTTATACTAACAGAATATTGTCATCTTTTTATTTCGTATTTTCACTCCATGAATACCGTACAAGAAAACATAACCCAAAACAAAGATCGTTACCTAGAAGAACTTCTAGAACTCCTAAAAATCCCATCAATTAGCGCAGATTCGGCCTATGCAGGTGATGTAAGAAAAACCGCAGAATACCTCTCTGAAAAACTTTCCGCCGCAGGTGCAGATAACGTAAAAATATATGAGACACCAGGTCACCCAGTACTTTATGGCGAAAAAATACTAGGAGATAAGTTTCCTACTGTTCTCGTCTACGGACATTATGACGTACAGCCGCCTGATCCACTAGAGCTTTGGGATGCGCCACCATTTGAACCCATTATTAAGAAAACAGACAGACATCCGCTAGGAGCAATCTATGCCAGAGGCGCCTGCGACGATAAAGGACAAATGTACATGCACTTCAAAGCCTTTGAAGCGATGATGCAAACTGACTCCCTTCCTTGCAATGTAAAGTTTATGCTAGAAGGGGAAGAAGAGATAGGCTCGGCCAACTTAGAAGGTTTTTGCAAGAAATATGCAGACATGCTCGCCTGTGACGTAGTACTGCTATCAGATACCTCGGTAATAGCAAATGATATTCCTTCTATCACAACAGGATTGCGTGGCCTTTCTTATCTTGAAGTGGAAGTAGTAGGAGCCAATAAAGATTTACATTCTGGTGTTTACGGTGGTGCTGTTGCCAATCCTCTAAACATCCTAAGCAAGATGATCGCCACGTTAAAAGATGAAGATAATCATATCGCTATTCCTGGCTTTTATGATGATGTAGAAACAGTGACTGATGCTGAGCGAACAGAAATGAACAAGGCTCCATTTAGTCTTGATGACTATAAAAAGTTTTTAGAAATAGAAGAGATAGAAGGGGAGATGGGATACACAACATTGGAGCGTACATCTATACGACCAACTCTTGATGTCAATGGCATGTGGGGAGGTTATATAGGTGAAGGTGCAAAAACAGTTTTGCCTTCCAAGGCACAAGCAAAGATAAGTATGCGACTTGTTCCTAACCAAGATCCAGAAAAGATCACAAAGCTATTTACTGAGTATTTTACAAGTCTCGCACCACCAAGTGTAAAGGTCACAGTAAAGCCACATCACGGAGGTTATCCCGCAGTGACCCCTACTGACACCTTAGAATATAAAGCAGCGCACATGGCTATGGAAAAGACATATGGGAAACCGCCTATCCCACAACGTTCTGGCGGTAGCATTCCTATTGTATCCATGTTTGAAGAAGTCTTTGGCGTAAAATCTGTATTGCTTGGATTTGGTCTTGCCACGGATGATATTCATTCACCGAATGAGCATTTTGGTTTGTTCAATTTCTATAAAGGAATTGAGACAATACCTTACTTTTATCAGTATTATGCTGAATTGAAGCAATCTAGTTAAGTCAAATGCCTATTTTTTCTTAGCATTTTGTTAAAAGCCCTTTAATTCCTTCGAATTTCAGAACGCTTTAGCCTACCTTCGCGTTTTTAAACGGAGATTATTCCGTAATAAACTATCAATAAACATGAAAAAAATTCTCGTTGCCGTATTGGCGTTAATAATGACAACTCAAATAATGGAAGGACAAGACCGAGACACCATGAGCTATAGCCTTGGAGTAATAGTAGCTCAGAATTTAAAAAAGCAGGGTATAACTGATATCAGCGGAGACAAATTCGCAAAAGCGATAACAGATGTATTAACTGGAAAAGAATTAGAAATAACGTTTGAAGATGCAGATAAAATATTTGCGGATTATTCTCAAAAACAAAAAGCAATGGCACACGAAGTAAACAAATCTGCAGGAGAAACTTTCCTAGCAGGAAATAAAACAAAAGCAGGTGTTTCTACTACTGCAAGTGGATTACAGTATGAAGTAATGACAGAAGGAACAGGTGCTAAACCTACCTTGACGGATAAGGTAAATGTGCATTATCATGGAACATTAATTACGGGCGAAATGTTTGACAGTAGTGTAGAAAGAGGCGAACCAATTTCATTTCCAGTTAACGGTGTAATTGTAGGATGGCAAGAAGGCCTTCAATTGATGACAGTAGGATCAAAATACAAATTCTATATTCCTTACGACCTTGCTTATGGAGAGCGTGCTGCTGGAGCTAAAATTAAACCTTTTTCAGCATTGGTATTTGAGGTTGAGCTTTTAGGCATTGAATAAATAAAAACTAAATACAAATAGCTATGCATTCTCTTTTGCATAGCTATTTCTTTTTATAGCATTTCAACACTATGCAATTTGATATAATCACGGTACTCCCAGAGCTTTTAGAGAGCCCTCTTAGTCATAGTATTATGCAGAGGGCTAAAGACCGTGGATTATTGAACGTAAATCTTATTAATCTTAGAGACTACGGCATAGGCAAGCATAAACAAGTAGATGATTATCAATATGGAGGTGGTGCAGGTATGCTCATGACAGTAGAACCATTGGACAATTGCATTGAAGATTTAAAAAGCAATAAGGTTTATGATGAAATCATTTTCCTTACCCCAGATGGTATTCCGCTTACACAGACTATAGCAAACAAGCTTTCCTTGCAGAAAAATATTCTTTTGATTTGTGGCCATTATAAAGGGATTGATCAACGCATAAGAGATATGCATTGCACGATGGAAATTTCAATAGGTGATTATGTGCTTTCAGGAGGCGAACTCGCAGCAGCAGTTCTTGTGGATTCTATCGGTAGATTAATACCCGGCGTTCTCAATGATGGGACCTCTGCTTTAACAGACAGTTTTCAAGATAATCTATTGGCCCCTCCCATATATTCAAGACCAGCAGAATACAAAGGACGTAAAGTTCCAGATGTATTGCTAAGTGGTCATGATGCAAAAATTGAAGAATGGCGCTTAGAGCAAGCCCAAAAGAAAACAAATGAACTCCGGCCAGACTTGAATGCTTAGATTTGATTTCTAAGATCTACCCTGTGATCGCTTCCACTTCCTGTAAAAGTCTAAAAGAAAGGATGCTGCTACAATGAGATATAAGGCTCCAAATGCGAGGTAGTTTAGTTGGATTCCAAACACATTATACATGCCTTCTGGATTCATTAAAGCAGAAATTCCCCTTCCTCCAAAATAGAATCCGCCTAGCAGCCACAAATAATCAACTGGTCTCATATAGTAGTTTTTATTGTTCGTAATAAATATGTGCAGATGAGCCAAGCCCCTCAAGCATAAAGGCAATATAGAGAATAGCAAGGAAACGGTGAAATTTGCTTCTATGAAAAGTCTGTGATGTCTATGTAGTAAGCACTTTAGCTAGCTTAAAAGAAAGTCACCGCATATTATATTCACACGCTGTTTTTATGGTTTTAAGATATTCCTTGTGTTTTTATACACGTTAGCAGTATAGAATTA
>CALCMJ010000113.1 GCA_937967615.1 uncultured Saprospiraceae bacterium | reverse complement strand
CCCTCTAGACTCTAGCGAATATGAATTTGTCGTTTTTGACCAGATTGATCCGTTCTGTTTTGATGTTGTGGAACTAGGAGTTATGGATGATTGTATTTTGGATTGTATTATATCAGATCTTGTCCTTAATCCTGTTGATTGTAATCTTGATGATCTGTTCTTGTTGGAATTGAATTTTATAGCAGACATGCCAGGACCAAATGGGTTTTCTGTATTCATAAACGATGAACTCGTTAATAGCTTTGAATATGGTTTTAGTCCCTACTCTATAGGCCCACTGATTGGGGATTGTGAAGAGGATTATTTTGTAGAAATAGTTGACAATGCAGTTCCAGAGTGTACGCTTTCAGATCTTCTTGTCAATTACTGCTGCGAGGATGCTTTATGCAGCACGGACTATTCTATAATAGTTACAAGTCTTACCTGCGCTGATAGTATTGTGAGTGCTGTAGTAGATTTAGACTATGACGTTTTACCTGGAACTGGAGTAGATATATTTATTGATGAGATTTACAATTCTTCTTATAATTTCTTAGCTCTACCGCAAGTGATAAATTTTGATTGGAAAGGAAATCAGACTTATCTTTTAGAAATATGCCTAGATGGCCTTCCTAATTGTTGCAACATGATAAATCTTCCTGCCATAAATTGCGGTGTAGATGCAGTTTGTGATATCAGTAATGTGGAAGCGCAGATTCTAGGATGTAATCCAGATGGAAGTTTTTTCACTAGTATCTTCTTTGATGTTTTTAGTCCTGGAATGGATGGATTTGTCGTACAAGGAAACGGTGTGATTTATGATACTTTTCAGTACGACAATGGTCCATACGTAGTAGGCCCACTTGTAGGTGATTGCGAAACAATATATGAATTCATAGTAAAGGATCTCGCAAATGCAGATTGCAGTGATTTTACTGTTTTTAATGAAGTCGTTTGTTGCGATGATGGAATGTGCAAACTCAAAGACCTTGAAGTATTTGATCTAGTATGCTTTGATGATAAGCTAATCTTTGAACTAAATTTTGAAGCTTTAAATACTTCCGGGCAATTTGACTTGTATATTGATGGCGTATTAAAGTCAACGCAAGCGTATACTTCACTTCCACTCTCAATAATTCATGATGACTATAATTTAGACCTGGAAACATTCAATATTCAAGTCTGTGATTCGGATTCCATAGATTGCTGTAATGACTTAGATATACCTTTCATTGATTTTGGTAAACCATGCAGCATTGAATTTATAGATAATGATATTGACGAGTGTGTGGGAGGAGACTTCTATCAGGTATTTGAATGGGAATGCATAGGAGATTATGAATATGAGATAATAAGTAACGGTACGACATTGACTACAATTACTTGTAATGACCTACCGGCCACGATAGGACCATTTCTTGGTGACGGTGAGACAATTTACGAGATTGTCATCACTACCCTAGATGGAGAATGTCAAAATTCTTTTCAGTTTCTTGCTGCTGACTGTACTGATGTAGCAGTAAATGAACCAGATTGGCTGGAACTAAATGTCTGGTTTTACCGTAATATAATAGTGATGAATAATGCGCTTGATGTTAATGCGTTCTCTCTATATGATCTTACTGGTAAAAAGCTATTGACTGAAAAGAACGTACAATATCACAACGAGATCTCAGGTCTCTTAAATGGATGTTATATCTTACAAATACAAACTGCTGATCAAAGCTATTCTCAGATAGTTTATCTGAGCGAATAAAATAAATTCTATAATAACGAGTTTCTATTTATATATGAAAACAGTTTGCTTTGTCTTATTGTCTATGCTCTGTGTTAGCAATGCGATCTTTTCTCAATCTGAGTTAAAACAAGAAATTGAGAAGATGATCAAGTATGACACTCAAATTGAGTTTAAAAAAACTCCTGGCTTCCTTGTTCACATCATTGACGGAAAACAATCGTACACTGAACAGTTTGGCAAACGAGAACTTAAAACTAAAGACACTCTCAGCATAAGTGATAAATTCCAAATTGGAAGTCTCACAAAAGTATTTACATCCTTACTCTTCCAAGAACTTGTAAAGAACAATGTTTTATCCTTAGATGATCCTATTTATACTTACCTAGATCCCACTTTACAAAACCCAGATCTAAAAGAACTAAGAATCAAGGACCTGCTCTTACACGCAAGCGACTTCCCTAAACGACCAAGCAACTTTGGGAAGAAGGAAAAAGATATCGCAGATCCCTACGCATATTATTCCAAGGATGATTTGTTTAGATTTTACATTGACTACAAAAGCAAGAAAGAGAAAGAGGCAAGTTATAGTCACATCAATTATGCCCTATTGGAAATTATTGCTGAGCAAGCAACCCAGACCCAATATGAAGACTTAATTTCTGAATACATTCTTTCTCCCGCAGAAATGGCTAATACTGGTATTACAATAGCGGAGCAAGAATTAGCTCCTGGCTACAGAAAAACTGGCAAGCGATCAAGCAAATGGACATTTGCTTCTTTTTCAGGCTCTGAGGGCATGTATTCAAACATCAGTGACCTAGGATTGTTTTTATCTAGCTATCTGAACACGGAGGATTTTGTTTTGAGTGCCTCCATAGATTCTATGTTACAAGAAAGTATTCCCACTAAGTACAATGACAATTTTTACAGTGGCATGGGTTGGCAGGTCATAAAAGACAAAACTCCATATGATATTTATGCAATGGCAGGAACTACTGATGGCCATAATGCATTTATAGCTATGATCAGAGAAACAAAAACTGCAGTCATCATATTGTCAAATTCAGCTATTGGAACTGAAGACTTAGGAATGCAAGTTCTTAGGATGATCAATAATAACTGGAGTAGAAAAGCACAGAATGAGCAAGAATAATAAGATCTTAAACTGGGATGATTTCCAAAAACTAGGGAATCCAGAAAATGCACCGGATCTTTCTGAAGAAACTGATGAAACTGATGAAATGAATCTATCAAAGCAAACCATTCGCATACATCTTGATCGTATCAAGGGAAATAAAACCGTCACAGTCATTCGTGGCCTAGTATTGAGTCCAGATAACCTTACAAATCTCGCAACAGACCTTAAAAAGAAATGCGGCGTAGGTGGCAATGCTAAAAATAAAGAGATTCTTTTACAAGGGAATCATAGGGATAAAGTTTTGGCCCTCTTACAAGATATGGGTGCTGTAAATATTAAAAAGGCCGGTGGGTAGTTGTGCGTATGAAGTTGATAAACTTCATACAAGCTAAATAATTGCTTTCAACATCCTACTCTTACCCTGCATATCTTTTATAATCTCCACACGAGTATATAGATCTATAAACAGGAGTTTTATTTCTTCGGCTAAATATTCATTTAACTCTAGATAGAGCATGGGCTTTTTTGACGTTTCTTTTATGTAGCGTGATATTGACTTATAAAATACAAGACCACCCTCTTCTGCGAATAATGCTTCGTGGGGTTCGTATTTTAATACTGACTTGCCCATCTTATCTTTTTCAGAAAGAGCGATGTAAGGAGGATTACTTACAATACAATCATAATCTTCAGACTGGAAGTCTTCCCAATTTAACAACCAATCAGACTGCTTGAAATGTATTTTCACATTATGTTTTTCAGCATTCCGTGCTGCACATTTAAGTGCTGCATGACTTATATCTATTGCCGTTATTTCTGCATTATGTAAATGCTTAGCAAGACTGACCGCGATACATGCACTCCCTGTGCCAATATCTAAGACTTTTACAAGCTTATCATTCGCTTTAAAGTCCTTTACTATTAAATCAACCAATTCCTCCGTTTCTGGCCTTGGAATAAGCACATCATTATTTACTTCAAACTCTAATCCATAAAAGAATGCTTTTCCTGTTATGTGTTGGATAGGAACACCTTCTTTTAAGGCAATTATATCTGCATTAAAATCATCTTCTTGAACTTGGGATAATTCTAAATTAGAATTTGAATTTTTGCAAGCGAATATATCTTCGAGGTAATACTTGGCAATAATCTCTGCTTCTCTATTGCCTAAGACAGGTATGAGTTGTTCAATAATGGTTTGATGGACTTCAGACAAGATCATTTTGCCCAGTTGATAGGATCATTAAACATTGTGTAGGTGTGCATTTTGCGAGTGCGCTCCCATATGCCTTTACGCTTTTGTTCGCTCAGCTTTTTTAAGACCTCGGGTTCTGGTTTATCATCCGCTATTTGGTACTCAAAGAATGTCATTGCAGTTCTTATCTCTTCTTCCCCATTTTCCCACAC
This sequence comes from uncultured Saprospiraceae bacterium, assembly GCA_937967615.1. GTDB lineage: Bacteria > Bacteroidota > Bacteroidia > Chitinophagales > Saprospiraceae > CALCMJ01. The sequence goes on along the minus strand of CALCMJ010000113.1, from coordinate 11,680 downwards.
AACAGCGTTAAACGCTTGTTTAATCTCATTCTGTACTTCTATACTTTCTTTTTTAAACCGAGCGATACTTTCTGTACCTACTTCAGCATCTTCACTATAATTCCACCCTTCTATTTTTGTAATCTCGCTGACAGGTTTTGCTTGCAACAATTTATCAGAAAAACTGAGTTGTAAGAAATCCATGAGTCGTTGAATTTCCTGTTTCGGCTTAGTCACAAGATCTTCATAGCGCAGAGAAATCACGTTGAGGTTTGAGGTTAATTTAGATAGTTCTAGAAAACTAGACTTTACGATACTTACAGCATCCAATAATTGGACACCTCTTGCAAGCAGAGAACTTATAGTATCATATGGATCTCTTATACAAGCTATAAATTTTGAACCTTCAAAGTTTTCTAAAAAAGCTTTGGCGCAAAATAGATTAGACGGTGTTTTATCCATTTTGCATTCAGAAGCAGTGACACTTTCAAAGGTCTGATCTAGAAATGACAAGTAATTTTCAGAGTCTTTTGCAAACTTCTTAAGGTCTTCTTTTTTGAATGGATTTTGTTCGTAATTCAAGCCAGTAAAAATGCGCCAGCCGGAACTTTTCAAACCTAAGAGGCCCGTAGAAAAGAGCTTATTTTTATTCTTTTGCCAGTTCTCATAAAGCTCTACCTTGTTAAACAAGTGGCTTTCATTAAAACAGTGAATTGCTTCATGCCTGTTTACTATTTGTCTTAGCAAAGAAGTACCTGAACTTTGTGGACCACCTATTATACAGTACATAGCTTGTGTATATCAATCTCAATAAAACAAAATTTGGTCTAATCATTGCAACATAACTATTGCTAATTCCTAAAGATGGAAAAACACCTGCTAGATATAGTATATTACTCTACCCTTGTATCCCAACTGGACCAAGACATTGTCAGACTTATGCAAGCTGCTGAGAAACAGCTAGATATGAGTTATTCGCCCTACTCACAATTTCAAGTAGGTGCAGCCATATTGATGGAAAATGATGAGATATTTGCTGGCTGTAACCAAGAAAATGCCTCTTATCCCCTCTGCCTTTGTGCTGAGCGTGTTGCCCTTTACAATGCAGGTTCTAAATACCCCAATATGCCTATCCAAGCGATGTTTCTTACTGTGAGAAATAAAAAGAAGAAGCTAGTTAAGCCTGCTTCCCCTTGTGGAGCATGCAGACAGGTAATCTCTGAGTTTGCTGACAAGTCAGGAAAAGCGTTTAAAATCTATATAAATACCTTTGATTCAGACCAAGTCATTATGTTCCCAAATGCAGACTCCCTATTGCCTTTCTCATTTAACAAGGAATTTCTTTCTTGATTCAGATAGACAGATACTGAGTTGAATTCTTCTGGAGTTTATTTTCTAAAGATTGTCCGCTTTGGCTTCCAAGATGTGTTTCACGCGTTCTAAATCTTCCTTTGTATCCACACTGATTAAGCTTCCTTCTATAATACGTGCATAGATGATATAAGAGAGTAACCAATCTAACTGTTCAAGCTTCTCATTTTTCCGACGTTCTGTGAAGGGCAATTTTAAAAGATCATCTATAATAGATACTCTAAAGCCATAGAGACCTACATGCTTACATTTTACTTGTCCGTTTAACGGCTTGCGCGTAAAATCTTCAACGATATCATCTTCTTTAAAAATCAATTTTACTGTATTTGGATCTTGATTCTCTGACTCGTCCATTAATTTTTCAGCTAGGGTACCTATATCTGCAAGGGGCATTTCAAATATGGATATCAATTCTTGGATGTGTGACGCATGAATTAGAGGCTCATCTCCTTGAATATTAATGATGATGTCATAATCCTCATCCAAGCTCTTTAGTGCTGCAAATACACGTTCTGTCCCAGAACTACAGCTCCCTGTCATTACAACCTCTGCCCCATTTTCTCCACATACATTAGCTATTCTTTCACTATCTGTAGCGATAATCACCCTATCTAAGCCTTTGCAAGCCTTGGCATTGTCGTATACGTGCATGACCATTGGCTTGCCGTTTATGGGGAGCAAAGCCTTTTCTGGCAATCTCGATGATTCTAGTCGAACTGGTATTATTGCTATAACTGTCAATTCTTTATATATTACGATTTTTTTTAATATATTTGTTATTGCTTAAAAATGTACCCATGCGATCGATCTTAATAATTTTAGGCTTAATAGCGAATATTTCATTATCTGCTCAATTTCAACCAGCTCCTGTTCTAGAGCCAGGTGTAAATATGGAGGTTAAATTTGATATGGATAAAGGTATTTTTTATTACCATACCATTAAAGCCAATCAAACACTTTACAGTATCTCAAAGTTCTTTGGAATTGACGTAAATGAAGTAAAGTTGATGAATGACCTGAATAGCAACTCTGTTGTGAGCATCGGTCAGAAGCTGATGATTCCCTTAGACTTTCACTTTATAGATGTAACGGACCAAGGAAATGGCAACAACCCTGTGTATTACCAAGTTCAGAAAGGAGATAATCTTTATAGGATCGCAAAAGTGTACTTTCAGCAAGATGTGGATGCCCTCGTTGCTAGAAACAGCATTTCAGAAGTTTCTTTAAGTGTAGGAGATCTTCTAATTGTAGGTTATTATCAAAATGATAATTCGTTTGTCGTTGTTCCTAAAATATATGCTACTGGAGATGAAACTTCAAGCATCAAAGACGATGTATCCTCAGCTAAGCTGCAAAAGAACAATATCGTTGATGAAAGTACCGGAGAGCAAAAGGATGTAAGAATAAGTAGAAGGGGAATTGCAATATGGAATAAGGAAGGAAAGGATAAGAAAAATGCATTTGCGCTACATAAAACTGCTAAGCCAAATACGATTATTGAGTTATATAACCCAGTTGTAAAAAGAAGAGCGTACGCCAAGGTCATTGGTGCCCTTCCCGCAGATGTGTATGAAGACGATGTAACAATTATCATCTCACCCCAGGTTGCAAAAAATCTAGGAGCCCTAGATTCTAGGTTTACTGTGGAGATGAAATTTGTAGAAAAGTAAAATTCACTCCGTTCATTCTGATTCTAAACTCAACTAACCTTCCCCTTATTCGTTCTCCCCATTTAAATTTAAACAAAAAAAAAGCGAGAAATTTCTTTCTCGCTGGTAATGCTTAATAAGGATGTTTAAATCGATAAGGGTGATTGAAAATAACTAAAAATTCTAATTCAAAAATCTAATCTCAGTCTTTTAGTGTATAAAGGTGTTAAAGGATAAAGGTGTTTATTTATAAAGGTGTTTATTTATAAAGGTGTTTAAGGATAAAGGTGTTTATTCAAAAGTTCTAAGTGTTTAAGGCTAAAGGTGTTTTCTGAAATTAGAATATTAATCATTAGTTACAATAACAAGACCCCTTTCACAGCTTTTCCCCCTATTCTTGTAGAGGATAAGTAGTGAATTTGTAAACTAGATTTCAAACTATTGTAGCGGAAATTTAAAAAACAAGCATACTTAATAAAATTTGATTCTGATTTTTTATTGTAGAGAAAATTTTATTCTAAATTCTATATAATTGCAAAATATATAGGAAGTTTTAATGCGTAGTTACAAATAAACAGTAAAAGGGAGAGAAATTCTTTCATTTTCATAGCTATCGTAAGGAAGCGTATACTATTTTACCAGCTTTGTTCATCTAACAATTAATAGAACCGTACTTTTGTGAAAATAACTGGAATTGGACTATAAAAACAATGTTCTTGAGACAATAGGAAATACGCCACTCATCAGACTTAACAGAGTCTGCGAAGAACTTCCTTGCTTAGTGCTTGCAAAAGTTGAAACCTTTAATCCTGGTAACTCCATTAAGGATAGGATGGCATTGAAGATGGTTGAAGATGCTGAAAAGGCAGGCTTAATAAAACCTGGAGGCACTATCATTGAATGTACTTCTGGAAACACTGGAATGGGAATAGCTCTAGCTGCGGCAGTAAAAGGTTATAAATGCATATTTACAACTACAGATAAGCAGTCAAAAGAGAAGTTTGATATATTAAGAGCAGTAGGCGGTGAAGTTATAGTTTGCCCTACAAATGTGACACCAGATGACCCTAGATCCTATTATTCCGTTGCAGAAAAATTAAGCAAAGAAATTCCTAATTCATTCTGGTGCAATCAGTACGACAACTTATCAAATACCGCTGCACATTATGAGTCTACGGGACCAGAAATCTGGAAACAAACGGATGGTAAGATTACACACATGATTGTGGGTGTGGGAACTGGAGGAACAATTAGTGGTACTGCAAAATATCTCAAAGAGCAGAATCCAAATGTTAAGATATGGGGAGTAGACACTTACGGTTCCGTGTTTAAAAAATTCCACGAAACAGGGGAATTTGATGAGAAAGAAATATATCCTTATATCACTGAGGGCATTGGAGAAGATATTTTACCTAAGAACGTAGATTTCTCATTAATTGATCATTTTGAAAAAGTGTCAGATAAGGATGGTGCACTCGCTGCACGTGCCTTAGCCAGACACGAAGGCTTGTTATTAGGATATAGTGCAGGTTCAGCTCTTGCAGGTTTGATTCAACTCAAAGACAAATTAACTAAAGACGATGTCGTAGTTATCATTTTCCACGATCATGGTAGTCGTTATGTAGGAAAAATATTCAACGACGATTGGATGCGTGATAGGGGTTTCATGGAAAAAAACATCACTGTAAAAGATATAATAAGTTCTAAAAAGGCATCAACATTTATTTCTGTTTCTAAGGCAGACAAAATCAAAGACGTCTTAGAAATCATGCAGGAACATTCTATTTCTCAATTACCTGTAATGGAAGACCAAGACGTAATAGGCTCAGTTGTTGAAAAGTCCTTATTGAACCATATGCTGACAAATACAAATGGGACCAGCCTTGATACAGTTGAAAAGATTATGAGTGCACCTTTTCCTACAGTTGACCTTAATACCGGGATAGGTGAATTAAACAGGTACATCAGCAAGGAAATTCCAGCCGTTCTTACAAAAGATGCTACTGGACAATTTCAGATTATCACACAGTATGATATCATTCAATCTTTGTAAATAAGATTTCAAGATTTAAATCTACTGAAGAACTCCACTAGCTATCGCCTAGAAGATTTTTACAAATACGGAGCTTGTGCGTGTATTGGGTTTCTGACTGAACAAATATACCAAAGTGGTCTACCCTATCTATCTTCACTAGACCTGATGCGTGCACAATTTTGTTCTCACCTAATAGGATTCCAACATGATGAATCGTCCCATCCTTTTTTTCAAAAAAAGCGAGATCTCCTGGTAGACCATCTTCTACAAAACTCAAGGCAGTACCCATGTGGATCTGTTCTGCGGCATCTCTAGGTATTGCAATTCCCACCATCTTGTAAAGTATCTGCGTAAGACCTGAACAATCTACTCCAAAGGGACTGCGACCTCCCCATAAATATGGAACGTTTAAAAACTTGTAAGCAAGTTTTATAAGAGTTTCTCTTGGATTAACGATTCTTTCTGATTGAATAATTTGGCCATTGTAGAGAAATTTTCCAAATGGCATAATGGAGGAAATTCCATCGTAGTTCAACAGTTCACTTCCATACGTAACACAATGCGTTTCATCATCTGAACTAATCCCCTGAGCGAATTCACAAACCAAAGAACGATTGTCTTGATACTTGAGCATTTCCTTATCACTGAGATAATAAATTTGACGTTTATCAATCCAACCAATGTAGTTATCAAAGAGACATCGCACTTTTGCCCAATTTGTATGTTTTTTCACTAGGACTTCCACCATTTCGCCAAAAAGCAGCTGACTGGTCATTTCTGACCTATCTGAATCCTGTGACCGCATTCCTGCGAGGCTTACCCTGCATATTCCAAATCTCTTTGACATGAATTTTCAATTAACCGTGAGAATTTTACTCCTTTAAACATTAAAAATAATAATTGTCTCGTTCTTAGTTGGTCTTTCTAAGCTTTTCTATTTTTGCAGTCAGAATGAAGCACATTACTCTAGTATTCATATTTATCATGGGTTTCTGCCATTTAAGTGCGCAGGATGCTCATTTTTCACAATATTATGTTGCTCCTCAGTATTTTAATCCCGCGCTTGCAGGTACTGCTGACGGTGATTACAGGATATCTACTGTCTATAGAGACCAATGGAGAAGTCCATTAGAAGCACCATTCCGTTCTTTTGTACTTACGGGTGACACTAAGTTTGAAATGTCCTACGGCAAGACATACACTCCTGACATTATAGGAGCCGGACTTGTGATATTCAGTGATGCTGTTGACTTTTTTGATTTAAATACAAACCAGATTTCTCTTGTAGGCTCTTATCATAAATCTTTAAGTAGAGCTGGGAATTCATATTTGGGACTTGGGTTGATGGTAGGTGTTGTTCAAAAAAACATCAATTATGATAACTTAAGTTTTGAAGATCAGTTTGATCAAATAAACGGATACACACTTGCCACTGGAGAACCACTTCCACCAAACAATTTTGGCTTTGCTGACTTTTCTATAGGAGTAAATTACGCAACGGGTATAAAGAATAGATTTATAATTGGTACTGCTTTTCATCATTTTTTCAATCCCAATCTTTCTTTCTATAATGCTGTAGCAAATGGGAATCCAAACATTAACGCAGTGAATGAATTACATGAAAAGCTCACTCTGTATATCAGTTCGAGTATATACATAAGCGAAGACGTCAGAGTACATCCAAGGGCGCTAGCTCTTATGCAAGGCAGTGACTTGGAAATTGAGTTAGGAAGCAATATTTCTTTCCCCTTGGGATATAATCAAAGGTTTACTACTGGTTTAGGAATCAGAGCAACAGATAATATTGATGGAATAAAAGCTACAGCCCTTATACCAATGGTTGCTGTAAGGAAAGGAGATTTTCAAATTGGTTTCAGCTATGATGTTAATGTCCAAGACCTGATCTCAGATCGTTCTGGTTTAAATTCATTTGAAATCTCCATGAGTTACATTGGCAACTACAATAATGAGCTTAATATTTGCCCTGAATTTTAAAAAGCTGATATCTTAAAGCTATTGCTCCATATTCCTTTTCAATGCTTTAATTAAGACACTATTGACTGCATCCCAACTTCTATTTTTTATAATATAATTTCGTGCTGAAACAGTTCGCTCTAATACTCCCTCTGGGTTTGCTAAAACCTCTTCAATATATTTTAGATACTCATTTTTAGTTCTGGCAATAAAAAGAAACTCCCCCACATTTGGAATGTCCAAGCCATCAGCAACTTCTTGGGAAACAATACATGGCACTTGCATTGCCATCGCTTCAAGTATTTTATTTTGCTGCCCAATTCCATCTCTGATAGGTGCTAAGAATATTTTACTTTGATTATATGCATCTCTTATATCTTCCATCCACCCACTCACTGTGATTTGATCGTTCTCTCTGGATTTTAACTGAGATGGTGGTCTTGCACCTGCTATGAGTATTTGAAGATCTGGACTAAATAATGGAAGGAGGTCATTTAAGAGATAATTTACGGCATAAATGTTAGGTTCGTAGCCCATGTTACCAACAAAAACTAAATCAAATATTTGCTCTTTTATGTTAGGAGAAAAATAGCTTGTATCTATACCATTTGAAAGTACTTCTAAGGATGTGTTCGTTTCCTTAGCTAATGCCTTTCTATCTTGCTCAGAAATGATGAACTTTTGTTTAAACTCCTTCATCAAGATTTTCTCATAAGCAATCAATCGTCTTGCTTCAATATTATAAAATTGCTTCCGCAGTCCCTTTTCTTTAGCTCCTCTTAAGTCGTACCCTTTAGAGAAACAATCCATAAGATCAACAGATCTCGAAAAGCTAGAATTAAATCTATATTCCGTTGTTCTTAGGAGTTGGTAATAAATATGATCTGGAGATATGCGGTAGACGATTTCATTCATTTCTTTATGAATCATTCTATCGTAAAAATAATTCACCTGAAAGGGCTTCCAGTTCAATAATGCTCTAAACGCATTTTTCTTTCCTTTTACTTTAAAGATATAAACCTCCTTACAATACTTCCTAAGCTCTTTTAGTGCGTCTTCCTCTACTTCAATATCTGATAAACTACATAGATAGATTTCAAATTCTTTGGCTAAAGATTTTATTTGATAATATAAGCGCAGCTTATCCCCTTTCTCAAGAGGATATGGAAAACGCGATGCTATAATTACAAGTTTCTCCAAAGTATATTTCTATTGCCTTTTAATAATCTTCTGATATTGCGTGACTACAGTTTTTGCAATACGCTTTGCGTCATAATTCTCTTCTATGAATTTCCTCGCATTCTTTGCAATACGTTTCATCTTTTCTGGTGCATCAATACATGTCTTAATCGCTTCTACAAATTCCTCTTTCGTATTTGCAAAGAGTATATGTTCTCCTTCTATTAGGTCTATTCCTTCTGCACCTATGTTTGTAGATATTATCACCTTTCCTAAAGCTAAGCCTTCTATAATTTTTACTCGGGTACCACTGCCAGAAAACAAGGGTACAATCATAATTCCATGATCTTGCATAAAGGACAAAGCACTTTCTACTTCTCCATGGTTAGTCATTCCTGGAATGGATTCCAATTTTTGAGAATTTCTTCCTGCGACATGCAACTCAATATCAGCAGAAGTACTTTGTATCTCTGGCCAAACATTCTTAATAAACCAGCTTAATCCATATGCATTTGGCATCCAATCCATCGAACCTATAAAAAACAAATCTGATCTAAGCCCTTGACCTGAAAACGGATAAGAGGAAATATCTATTCCTATAGGCACTATTTGCGAAGCAGCTGTGTATCCGAATTCTTTATACAGGTCCAAATCATTTTTAGATACCGTCAAGAGCAAATCATATTTCCCGAGTTGTGCTAATTCAAACCGCTTTAGTTTCTTTGTCAGATATTTAATGTAAAGTTTCCTTATGGGTGAACCAATGTTTTCTGAGAGCCTAGACCATATCTGATGTTCCACGTTGTGCGCCCTCATCACAACCGGTGCATTTGTTTGTCTTTTAATCTGCGGAAGATACACTGCCATGGTAAGCGTCTCTAATTGTATAATGTCAAATGACTCTTTCGATAATATCTCTTCTAATTTGGAATTGAATTCTGAGCTAAAAAAGCGACTTATGTGATATGATTCTTTACTAAGTAAATTTTTCAAGGCACCTTTTGCAGTAACTTCAGTTTTGACATCTATGGAATAAATCTTCTTGTATTGATCTACATGGTCTGGCAAACTTTCAAGTTCAAATTTATGTTTGCTCGTATTAAGACAGAGCAGGGTAATCTGACAAGAATGCTGTGCTAATGCCTTTGTTAAATTGTGAATTGCAATTGATTCGCCATCCATTAATGGGTATGGAAATTTTTTGCAGAGTAAAAGTATTTTAATGTCCCTATTCACAGCTGCTAAAATATGTAATATTTTATGCAGCGAGTCCTAGATCTTAAGTAATATTGTGCTCTATTAAACCTACTTATTGCAATAATTCTAATAATTTGCGTACTGGGATGCTAAAAGCTGAAAACATATATAAATCCTACAATGAGATAGAGGTCCTTAAGGGTATTTCTTTGGAAATACAAAAGGGCGATCTTGTAAGTATTGTGGGAAAGTCTGGCTCTGGAAAGAGTACCTTGCTGCACATTTTGGGCACATTGGACCTTTCAGACAAAGGAAGTGTCTCTATAGCGAATACGCATGTTAACAAACTCAAGCAAAAAGAGCTCGCAGAATTTAGAAATAAGAATATTGGTTTTGTCTTCCAATTCCATCATCTTCTTGCTGAATTCACTGCCTTAGAAAATGCGATGATTCCGGGTCTTATTCAAAAAAGACAGAGATCACTTGTAGAGAAAGAAGCGAAAGCGTTATTAGATTATCTAGGTCTATCAGAGAGAATGAGCCATAAACCTGCTCAGATGTCTGGAGGAGAACAACAAAGAGTAGCGATTGCACGTGCACTGGTAAACAAACCTATAATAGTTTTTGCTGATGAACCTACAGGTAATCTTGACACACAAACATCCGACGAGTTACACACTTTATTTAAACAAGTGAATAATGATTTGCAAACAACCTTTGTGATCGTAACCCACAATGAAAGTTTTGCAGATATCTGTGATCGTAAATTGACAATTGAAGATGGACTAATTCTATAAACTTCAAAGATTATGGAAGAAGGCGTACAGGAAACAAAAACAAAAGGACCAAAAAGAAAAGAATTTTTTGATAGGCTTATACATCTCGGAGACGGTGTTGACAAACTTGCAACGATCCAGGAAATAAAAAGTAAGTCTTTCATGAGCGGGCCTAATGCCTGGATGCTGATATGTTCAATTGTCATTGCTTCTATTGGCCTCAATATGAACTCGCCTGCTGTAATTATAGGTGCCATGCTTATTTCTCCATTGATGTCCCCTATTTTAGGAATGGGATTAGCAATAGGCATAAATGATCAAGATTTATTAAAACAATGTGTCAATCACTTTGGTGTAGCAGTCTTGATTGCAGTTATCACAAGCTCATTATATTTTTTATTGACGCCATTTAAAGAATTAACTGGCGAAATACTTGCCAGAACAACACCTACCTTTTTAGATGTTTTAATAGGGTTCTTCGGTGGTATTGCGGGAATAGTAAGTATTGCGAGAAAAGATATTTCAACTACTCTTCCTGGCGTAGCAATTGCAACTGCCCTAATGCCTCCACTATGTGTTACAGGATATGGCATTGCATCAGGAGAATGGAGCATAGCATCAAAGTCTTTCTATTTATTCTTTCTCAATACATTCTTTGTATCTCTGGCAACCTATATCGTTATCAGGATATTAAAATTCCCACATAGAACTTTTGTCAATCCTAAAGATCGTACTAAGAATATAATAGGTGTGGCCGTGTTTAGTATTATTGCAATCATTCCAAGTTTTTTCATTTTCAAAGCCCTCTTCCATGAACTTAAGACGAAGCAAAATCTAGAAGCATTTATATCAGAATATATAGGAGAAGATGAAATCTATCTTGATGAATATTCTCTTATTAAGTATGACGACACACAAAAACTCATTCTTAAAGTCTATGGCGATGCGATCAATGACGACAAAATGGAAATCTATAAACAGGGCCTAATTGATAAAAATTTGACTGGGATAGAAATAAACATTATCCCTACTTCTGAAATTGATTTAGACCGTATGCACCTTTTGGAATCCAAGGTTTCAGGAGTCGAGAAGATTGCAAGCCAATTAGAAGAAGCAAAAAGTACTGAGAATATAAATAGCGAGAAGATTAGCAATCTAAAGCAAGAGTTACAAAGTCTTCAAATGGATTCTATACAATTCACCAAGATGTGTAAAGAACTCAAGGTGCTTTTCCCTGAATTGGAAGAAATCTCATTGTCTTATGCACAATCATTCGATTTTTCCAATTATAAGAATAAAACTCCTCTCCTCATTCTTGATTGGAAATCTAACGTAGATGCCAGAACGCGTAGGCTAGGGACTAAGAAAATCCAAGAACTTTTTACACTCAGGGATGGCTTTGAAAATTTGAAAATCATGAATGAATAATCGTGATTTTGACTTCTACTTTGATGAGTTGAATACATGTATATTCTTCATGCAAGGCATAAAAGCTAAATCTGCACTTAGCTTGGATCAAC
>CALCMJ010000112.1 GCA_937967615.1 uncultured Saprospiraceae bacterium | reverse complement strand
CAGGACTCACAAGCACAGTATCACCTAAACTTGCAGCATCCAATCCTTCTTGAATACTTCCATAATCGTCAGGAACATGTATAGTAGTTTGCCCCATCAATTGGCAGCTGAGTAAACAAATAATTATGCTGAGATATAACTTCATCCTATTTCTGTTTAAAATACTTCTTGTCAATACTATTTAATTTAATCTATACGACCATTACCCTCAAAGACATATAACGTTAACCCTTTAAAGTTAATTATTTAGTAGAATTAATATTTTAGAATAACGAACTTAATACCTAATCCGCCAAAATGGATTTTTCCTTCCTTCTATACTCTCTGCAATAAATTTCTCAATAATACTATTGTATTTTTCTTGATCCATCTTCTTGCCCTTCATCTTCTTAGGAATAGGAAGTTTTTCAATTGGTGTTTCTAAGTCTACCTTGGTGGCAACCGTAACCGCATCTCCATCATTAATATTGATTTCCAAAATCATTCCTGGCAATCCTCCAAACCCTTCTGGACCACCTGAAAAAGGAATGGCATCAGTAAACCAGGCATGAATGGTCTGACCCTTTATTGTATCTTTCGTTTCTGCTTTCATGCAGAGATATCCCTCTACTTCTTTTATCTCATTAAGAATTTTCCATCTAGTTTTTTCTATCTTATCTTCTATCAGCATATCCACACCTGCATCCTCTCTTAAATCTTTTTTAGTCTTCTTGCCATAGTCTCTTACTAGAATGAATTTACTTTTCCTCCAGCTGTAAGTACCTGAAGATTCTTCCTTCTTAGTCTGGTAAACTGATTTATCCCCTTTAAAACTAAGCTCATAATTCGTCCCCTTGTTTTCCCAGTTCCCACTTGTCAACCTTCGTCTATCCGCCTCTTCTGAAGAAACATAAGGCAGCTTAGCATTTATAGATACCCAATCTGTTTTTCTATTAAAGGTTATCATGCCTTCAACTACCTGAGCATCCACGACAAAAGAGCTACATAGAAATAGAGCTACGATAGATAATTTCAAACTTGTATACATACGGATTTGCTTATTTTTCATTTGTATAACATTATGAATACACATATTAATTCCCATTACCACCATGATTTTTTACGAACATCAGATTTCATTCCTCTAATATTATACGTAAGACTTACCATAAAATATCTTGAAATAGAATCTGTCGTTCTTTGCGATACTGCGTATCCATAGGCATTCTGAGAGAATCCTATGTTTTTCTTAAATGCATCATAGACTGCAAAACGAATTTCTGCCTTGTCTCCTGGCATAAACTTCCTATAGATTGAAGCATTTAAAATTGGTATGTTTTGTTCTTGATTGAATCTCTCATTCCTGTACATTGTGACATTAAACGAAGAATTTAAATATACCCCTCCCACTAATTTAGAATTAAACTCTAGCCCTAATTTTGTATCCTCTGTCTTTTGGTTTTGAGAATCATTCAGATCATAGCTCGTTTTTGAATTATTATAACTTGCATTGACATACAGACTTAAATCCTCAGAAGGTGTAATATTTAAACGAATGGAAGGTCTATAATTAATTCTTGTGGTATTATTCTCCTGTCCATTAACTAGGGATTGTCCTTTGTTCAAATTCCCCCAAACTGATGCTCGCACTGTAAATTTATTTTTCTTTATAGGAAAGCTGATGCTAGTACTTGCAGAACTGCGATTTCCCGTCCCAAAATTTATAGGTCGCACAGTTGTGATCAAATTCTCATCAACAGTTTCTTCTGTAGAAAATTGATTCTCCATCCAACTAACGCTTCCGTTTAAAGAAATCCGAATGTCACTTAAGGGATAATTCTTGCTCGTATAAAAATTTATGGCATTGCTTATTTCAGGTAAGAGCTCAGAATTTCCAAGACGTATATACTGCGGATTTAGATTATTGACTATAGGCTGCAAATCTTCAATTTCAGGTTCTTTCGCATTTCTATTATAAGACATGGAAAGATACAGATTCCGAATTCTGCTAAAGTTCAATGAGACGTGAGGAATATAATTATTAAACTGTTTATCCACAGTTCCTAGAACAGAATTTATATTACCATCAGTGTATGAACCTTTAAGATCAAATAATTGATATGCAAGACCAGTCGATAGTGTAATACCTTCATGCGTATAACGCAAAGAGGATCCAAACCTATTATACACTATGTCATTGTTATACGTCCTACTTAATGAATCATTTCTTGTGATTTCTCCAGCTAGATTATCATTGACATTACGAACACCCGTCTCATTTCTGTCTCTATAATTGTAAAAACTCTGCAGGAATAACTTCTTACTTAATGGCTCAACAAAAAGTGCATTGGCTTTAAAAACTTGTTTGTCTCTGTACTCATCATTTTTTTGATCTACTAGAATTTCATCTATTGGTAGACCTGTTTCATTAAAAATATCTAATACAGAATTCTGTGTCCAGTCATCATTTAGTTCTGTTTTCAATAGAGATACATTCGCTCCCATACTTCTTCCTTTCTTCATGAACTTCTTGCGCATCAAAAGTCTCCCATTCAGCAAATTCCCACTCGTTTCCGTTCTATTCGTGACTTTGCTTATACTCGTCAATATATCATCTCTAAAAAGATCAGATTTTGCTTCGTAAGTATCATTATCGTCAATATATGCACCATTAAAATCAAACTTAAGCACTAATAGAGAATCTATCTTTTGTTCTATTTTAAGTTCCGTTCTATGTCCCCTAGATATATCATCTCTTATACTTTGGCTATTCTCATTTTGGACAAAGCCATCGTAAAACTTATCAACATCTGCAAACGAGTTTGCTAAGAGCCCTGCTTGATTATAATAATATACTGAACTTACTTTAGTTTTCTTGTTGTCATAGTTTAAGTTAAGACCACCATTATAGTTTTCAGGTAAACCTCTTCCATCATCATTGTTAAAAAAGATTGATTGAATATCTTGCTCTATACCGCCTCTGCCACCTCCAAAGAAAATCATATTCCCTCTACCCCCAAAGCCATAATCTCCTCCACTATCAAATTGAAAAGACTGTGAACCCATAAAATCTTGGTAGTCATCCCAGGAAAGTCCGTTCCTCCCAGTATTATTCGCTACACCCACCATACTGAATTGCATCTTATTGTTAAATCGATTATAATTTCCTTTTAACTCAGCGCGATCCTCAGTCCCTATACCTCCTACAACCTTCCCAAATCCACCACTTTTAAATTCCTCTTTAAGCTCTAGGTTCATGGTTTTATTTTCTGACTCCCCTATTGCCACAGTCACTTCTTCTTCTTCAGTTTTTGTATCAAACACCTGAACCTTAGATATACCCTCCGCTGGTAAATTCTTAGTTGCAGCTTTTGGGTCTGATCCAAAGAATGATTTCCCATCCACTGTAACTCTATTTACAGATTTTCCATCTGCATTTATACTCCCATCTGATTCTACTTCTATTCCGGGCAATCGCCTTAATAGATCTTCTACTGTAGAACCCTCCGGAACTTTAAATGTAGTTGCATCGTACTCAATGGTATCTCCTCGCATTCTCATAGGAGCTTTCGCAGCCTTGATAACAACTTCCATAAGTTCAGCAGCTATCTCTGTCATTTGCATTACCCCATAATCAATATCCTCGCCCTGCGAACTCGCATCAACAGTGAGAGGAAGAAATCCAATGTAAGTTGTCTTGACAAGATGTTGACCAGCCGGAACATCTTTAAATTCAAAAGAGCCGTCCATTGCTGATCGTGTAAAATCTATCATTGTGGAATCTGCCTTCTCAAGCAGAAGGACAGTTGAATAAATGAGTGCATTTCCTAAGGTATCTTCTAAAATACCCTTGATTTTGTAATCGGACTGTGAAAAAAGAGAACATGACAGTAAGATTAGAACGAACAAACTAAGAGAACGTTTGCCTAATCCACAAAGTAATTTTTGCATCCTGAAGTATTTTTGTTCAGCTATTGGTTAATACGTTTAACGAAAAAAAGGTGAATATTTTAGATATATGGCTAAATACTTGAGCTTTATTTCGTCAATCCACAAAATCTCCCACAATCTAAACGAGATTTACTGAAATTAATTGGTGAAATGGGACATTAGGATTTCATTAGGATATAACTGTCCAGTATGTATCCTCTTTACCTAGCTGGACTATTCCATTAAAAAACTTCTTTGGATTAAATCCTGTAATTTTTTTGAAATGATTAATAAACTCAGATTGATCATAATAGTTAGTCTCATAAGCCAAGGAAGTGAATTGCGGTTTCTCGGAGTGAGCTTGATATTTTGCAACTGCTTTTCTGAATTGAACAATATCAATAAAGTCTTTCACAGAACAACACAGGTGCGATTTAAATAAACGAAGCAAAGTCTTTCTCCCCACATTCAATTCATCTGCTAATTCTTGAACAAAATATTTCTTTTTTGACTCCAATAATATGTTTACAGCTCTTATTAAGACCTCTTGCTTAAAACCGCAATATTTGCTTAGAAAAAATTCATCAAGGAATTCTATTTTCCTGTTAACATCTTTTGTAAGAAATACCTGATCCAGACAATCTTCCATCTCAGACTCAAAATATGTAAACCTTAAATCATTTAGTGAGCCAATAACATCAATAAGGTTTTCTTTTATAAAATGATTTATTCCTAGAGGTTCAAAAGCAATTCCTATTTTATTATACGGTAAGAGCATTTCCACATGCTTGGAGTTTGCCTCAGTGTGCGCATATGCACTGTAATATTTTACTCTATTATCTGGAACACTCCTTGAACTGTTTTCTGCAAAATCAATTCTTGAATTCTTATAAACAGTGAGAGCTCTACGCGTGTGGGGATAATAGATATACTTTTGGGATTCTCCTTTTTGATTCTGGTCAAAATAGTAATAGGCAATAAATTCTTTGAGGGACTTAGTTTTGGGTTTTCCTGTTACAAATGATTCTGCTTGAGACATACAAACAAATAATGTGTTCTGTTAAAAATCAGTTGTATCTCAATCTTGATACAATTTATTTTTTCTTTTTCTTCTTGCTCTTAAAATCGCCTCTTTTCCAGGCCTTAATGAATTGAGCCCAGGCTACTGGATTAAAAATATTTTGAGGTTTTAGTTGACCTGAATATTTGTATTCGTTCAAATTGCGCCGAAATTCATTATCATAACTTTCTCCCCCATCTATAGGTAATGTTTCTCTGATTTCCGCCATTATTTCTTCTGCAATATTGTCTCTTGCTCTCGTTTTTAACTCGTCACTTATATCTAAAGCTAAAAATTCAATTTTATAGAATTCTTTATCTGGCCAAGGATAGATGACTGCCTCTGGTAAGAGGACGTTGTCTTGCGTGAGAATTTGTATCCATGAATAGAATACAGAGTTCAATGTATCTGGTACTACAATCTTTGCGTCTTTATATCCTATTCTACTAAACTGGATTGTGTCACCTTTAGCGGCTACGAGAGAAAAGAATCCATCCACTTCTGAATAAGTACCTCTTGAAGTACCTAGTATTCCAATTGTAACATATGGAAGATCAACAATATCTCCATCGACTCCTGCAGTCACTGTTTTACCAGAGAACTGGATATATTTAGACTGCTTTTCTTGAGAAAATAAATTTCCAAGGAATAGGCAAAATATGAGTATGAGGGATATCCTGTGCATTGAATTTGAAAGTTACGCTTTTAGCTAATAATTCAACGCTTTTTTAGGTGTACAGAAGCGGCACAAATTGCCTTTTTAACGCCCATTTAACGTTTTTTTACACGCAAACCCAAAGCATAATCTAAGACTTGTGACATATTGCTCACATATCTGAATTTCATATTTTTTAGATATGCCTTATTGATCTTATTGATATCCTTCTCATTATCCTTACAAAGGATAATGGTTTGAATGCCAAAGCGCTTAGCTGCTAGGATCTTTTCCTTAATTCCTCCCACTGGCAATACTTTTCCTCTAAGGGTTATTTCACCTGTCATAGCAATGGCTGGTTTGATCTCTTTGCCTCTAAAAACGGAGCACAAGGCTGATAACATAGTTATTCCTGCACTAGGACCATCTTTAGGAATTGCGCCCTCCGGCACATGTATATGGATATCCTTTTGTTCAAAAACATTTTCATCAATTCCTAAAGATTCTGCATTCGCTTTAATATAACTTAGGGCGGTGGATGCAGACTCTTTCATGACATCACCAAGATTTCCTGTCAGAGTAAGTTTTCCTTTTCCTTTGCTCAAACTTGCTTCAATAAATAATATATCACCACCAACTCGTGTCCAAGCCAAACCTGTAGCAACACCAGGAACATTTATCTCTATTTCTTTGCCAGAAGCATACCTACCTATACCCAATATTGTATCAATATCTTTCTCTACTAAACTAGGTGCATACTTACTACTCATCGCTACCTTTTTAGCAATATTACGCATGACACTTCCAATCGTCCTTTCCAATGATCTCACCCCCGACTCCCTAGTATGTTCTGCAATTAATTTATGCAAGACCTTATTACTAAATTTTACATCCTTTGCCTTTAGACCATGTGATTTTCTAAGTTTGGGAATAAGATGTCGTTTCGCAATCTCCACCTTTTCCTCATTGGAATACCCACTTATTTCAATAATTTCCATTCTATCTAACAAGGCAGGCTGAATCGTGCTTAATGAATTTGCAGTTGCTATAAATAACACTTTAGAGAGATCGTAATCCAACTCTAGATAATTATCATGGAATGTATTGTTTTGTTCAGGATCTAATACTTCAAGGAGAGCACTTGATGGATCACCTCTAAAATCTTTCCCAATTTTATCAATCTCATCCAGAATAAAAACTGGGTTTGAGGATTTCGCCTTTTTCAAAGATTGGATTATCCTTCCTGGCATTGCTCCTATATAAGTTTTTCTATGGCCGCGTATTTCACTTTCATCGTGCAAGCCACCTAAGGACATACGGACAAACTTTCTTTCTAAGGCAGAAGCGATGGATTTCCCTAAACTTGTTTTCCCAACACCGGGAGGTCCTACAAGACATACAATAGGAGCCTTCATATCTCCTTTTAGTTTTAATACTGCAAGATGTTCTAGAATACGCTCCTTTACATCTTCTAGACCAAAATGATCTTGATCCAAAACAGTTTTGACTTTCTTTAGGTCAAAATTATCCTCAGTCACTTCATTCCAAGGTAGGTCAAGCATGAGCTCCAAATAATTTAATGTCACGCTATACTCAGCAACCTGAGGATTTATTCTCTTTGCCTTACTCAGCTCCTTATTAAAATGCTTTTTAGCATGTGCAGGCCATTTCTTCTTCTTACCTCTTTTTTCAATCTCAATGAGTTCTGCCTGTTTAGGATTTTGACCAAGTTCTTCTTGGATTGTTTTAAGTTGTTGATTGAGGAAATAATCTCTTTGCTGTCTTTCAAGATCTCCTCTTACCTTATTTTCTATTTGGCTCTTAACTTCCAATAAACGCAATTCCTCATCTACTAAGAGATGGATAGTTTTCGCCTTTACTTTTGATTCTGAGATAGCCATCAACTCTTGCTTCTTTGCGACTGCAACATTAAGATTTGATGCGATAAAATTCATTAAGAATTTATCACTCTTAATGTTTTCTAACATGGTCACTGCCTCAGAAGGAATTCTGGGATTCAGTTCTACTATCCTTTTGGAAATATCAATTATAGAGGATATTGTTGCTTGGTATTCTAAGTCCTTAGAAGGCAATAGGTCTTTCAAGACTTCTATTTCTCCTTCAAGAAATCCATCATGTTCTTTTAATGATAATAAGCTACATCTTACTTGCCCTTGAATAATTGCAGTGGTGTTGCCATCAGGCATTTTTAAAAATTTCACAATTTTAGCAACAGTTCCTATTTGGTAAAGTTGATCCATATCAGGATCTTCTTCCGTGTGCTCCTTTTGGGAAAAGACAGCGATTAGCTTATCACTATTAAATGCTTTTTTAACAGCCTTTATAGATTTTTTTCTCCCAATTGTGATTGGAATTACTACACCTGGAAATAAAACAGTATTCCGCAAAGCAAGCACCGGCAGATGCTTTGGAACCTTATCGTTTGTCTTAGAGTCTCCATCCTTTTCTGGGCTTACGGAAAATATAGGCATGATGTCATCTTCGTTAGCACTAAAAACTAAATCTTCAAATAATCGCATTCTAGACAGTTTGTCATTTTATTAGCTCAAAACTAAGCTACATATAGCTTTTCAATAACTATTCCAAGCGAAGGTACAGCAATATAAACGGCCAAATAGGCAGTTAAATTACAAATCAGATGTGAATACGGCAGTGCTATACTTCTACCTCTCCTATCATCTCAGCTTCCTCTTCTAAATCTACTATTTCTTCTTCTTCAATTTCATCCACTTCTATCTTGAGATTGTCAATAATAAACTCTTGACGTGTAGGTGTATTTTTACCCATATAATAGGTCAGGATTTCTTCGATATTTGTATTGTCGCTCATTAATACAGGCTCTAGGCGAATATCAGATCCTATAAAGTCTCCAAATTCATCAGGCGAGATTTCTCCGAGTCCTTTAAATCTTGTAATCTCTGCTTTTCCTCTGAGCTGTTTGATAGCCTGTTGCTTTTCAGTTTCAGAATAACAGTAATGTGTATCTTTTTTATCTCTGACTCTAAACAAAGGTGTTTCTAGAATGTATAAATGGCCTGACTTAACGAGGTCAGGAAAAAACTGCAAAAAGAATGTCAACAATAGAAGACGAATGTGCATCCCATCTACATCCGCATCTGTAGCAATAATAACCTGGTTAAAACGCAAGCCTTCCATGCCATCTTCAATGTTCAGCGCATGTTGCAAAAGATTTAACTCTTCGTTTTGGTAGACTACTTTCTTTGTGAGGCCATAACAATTGAGAGGCTTTCCTCGCAAAGAAAACACGGCTTGTGTTTCCACATTTCTAGCCTTAGTTATTGATCCACTTGCGGAGTCTCCCTCAGTAATAAAAACTGTAGTTCCTAATTTCTTTTCTTCGTCTCCCTTCTTATCATCATAATGCAATCTACAATCTCTCAGCTTCTTATTATGGATATTTGCTTTCTTCGCTCTCTGGTTCGCTAGTTTTTTTATTCCTGCAATTTCCTTTCTCTCTCTTTCTGATTGTTGGATACGCTTTAATAAAGCTTCTTTCACTGCATTATTTTTATGCAGAAAATTATCTAGTTGCGACTTTACAAAATCCATAACAAAAGTACGGACGGTAGGCCCATCTGGAGCAATGCTTATTGAGCCCAATTTTGTTTTAGTCTGGGATTCAAATACGGGTTCCTCTACCCGCACACTTATAGCTCCTATAATCGCCGTCTGGATATCTTTGGAATCAAAATTCTTTCCAAAATGATCTCTGACCGTTTTAACGATTGCTTCCCGGAAGGCAGCAAGATGCGTTCCTCCTTGCGTCGTATTCTGTCCATTGACAAAAGAATAATATTCTTCTCCATATTGTGAGCCGTGGGAAATCGCCATTTCTATATCATCCCCTTTCAAATGTATAATGGGATACCTAAGATTTTCTACATTGGTTTTACGCTCTAAAAGATCAAGCAAACCATTTTTTGAATACAAAACTTTACCATTAATATGGATCTTAAGCCCTGCATTTAAATATGCGTAATTCCACAATTGATTTTCCAGATACTCACTTCTAAATCTATACTTTTTAAAAATACTCGTATCTGGAATAAATTCAATAAGCGTCCCATTTGGTTCTTTCGATTTTCCAATTTTTTGGTTTACCTGAATATCTCCTTTGGAAAATTCTGCTAGCTTACTTTTACCTTCCCTAAATGCTTGTACTTTAAAATGTTCAGAAAGTGCATTTACAGCCTTTGTACCCACACCATTTAACCCAACCGACTTCTTAAATGCCTTGGAATCGTATTTACCTCCAGTATTTATTTTGGAAACACAGTCTACAACTTTTCCTAATGGGATGCCTCTTCCATAATCACGTATTTTTGCAACACCATCTACTATATCTATTTCAATCTTTTTTCCATAACCCATGACAAATTCGTCAATGCAATTATCTACAATCTCTTTTACAAGAATATATATACCATCGTCTGCAGAGGAACCATCTCCTAATTTCCCTATATACATCCCTGGCCTTAAGCGTATATGCTCTTTCCAGTCTAATGATCTGATATTGTCTTCCGTATACTTAACTTCTTCCATATGCTAAATCTTAAAATACAAAAATACATATTATTCATATTATAAAAATATATAATATGACTCTTATTGCTCTAATATAGCAAACTAGGATTTTTTAGGTATGCTAAATCGCATTTGAGTGCCGTGACCAAGCTCAGAATTGATCCATATCTTTCCTCCATGTTTTTCAACAATATTTTTGCAAATAGCAAGGCCTAGACCTGATCCTTCAAATTCGTTTTTTGTATGGAGTTGTTTGAAGGGTTCAAATATTCTAGAATAGTATTTGGCATCAATACCAATTCCATTATCATCTATTGAAAAAATATAATCATATTCTCGCTCTTTGGCCTTAAGCTCAACACTAGGCTCAGGAACTGAAACGCTAAATTTAATTGCATTACTTAAAAGATTTTCAAGCACCTGTTTAATTTTTGTTCTATCTCCATGCATAGTTAATGGCTCAGATTGCAACTTTATATTAACCTTACTTTCATTAATTAAAAATGCCAAATTTTGTTTTACCTCCTCACAAATTTCATTGAAATCAAATTGCTCAATATTCAATACTTGTGAATTCACTTTTGAATAGTCAAGAAGATCAACAACCAGCGCATTCATTCTTTTGGTACTAATCTCTACAGCTTTTACATAAGACTCTGTCTTTTCGTCCAGTTTGTCCTCATCTGTCAATCTTTTCTTTAGAAGGTCTGAAAAACTTGCAATTGTTCTTAGCGGAGACTTTAGATCATGTGAAGCAAAATGTGCAAACTGTTCTAATTGTATATTTGATTCAATATATTTTTCTAATTCTTGATTTCGCACCTCAAGTATTTGTTCCGCATCTAATAGCATTTTATTTTTATTAACGAGTTCTGTGTTCAGTTCATCTTTGGCCTTGTTCTGACTATTTTTTAAGAATAAAAACCCAATCAATAATCCACAGATACATAAGAATAATAAAGCACCATATTTAATCTGCCTATCCCTTCCTTCCAATTCAACCTGTTCCTGTCTCCTCTGTTGTTCTAATCTATATTGCGTTTCAAGTCCGCTTGTTTCTTGAATCAAAGTGCTACTATTTAGACTATCCTGCATTGCATACGCTTCTAATAAATAGAAATGCGCCTTTTCTTTATTCCCCTTAAATTCATACATTTCAGAAAGCAGTTTTGAAGTTTCTTGAATAAGTGCCTTATTGCCTTGGACTTTTGATTCTTCATAAGCTGTTAACATATCCTTCAAGTATGAATCAAAGTTTTCATTTTTATAATTCATACTAGCCAATGCCATAACACTATGAACAACCCCACTTCTATTATTCATTCTGTACGATACAGCTTTTGCCTTCTTATAAATATTTTCAGCCTCCTCATCACTTCCTAATTCGTCATATACGCCTGCTAAGTTGTTATAGAGGAAAGGAAGCATATAATCAAACTTCATTTGTTCGGCTAATTCTATACCAATTTGGTAATTCCCTTTTGCCTCTTCTAAATTTTTAAGTTGGAATTCGATGTAACCAATATTATTATATATATAAACTAATCCTGTGCTATCATTTATTAATTTATATTCATCTTCAGCACCCTTATAGTATTCTTTTGCTTTCTTATGATCTTTCATCCTGTCGTGAATGATCCCAATATTTACAAGACAATTTGCAACCCCTTTCTTGTATTTTACTTTCTCATAAAAAGCAATACTCTTTTGAAACTGGTCCAAAGCATTAAAATAATCTCCTGTCATATCATATGCTCTACCTAATGACATATGAGTATCTCCTTTAAATCTCTCTACATCCTCCAAATTATTATAAATATCTAATGCTTCTTGAAAATATTCTATACACTCAATATTGCGTGATTGCTCTAAAAGAATTCTTCCTTTCATATATCTCCCTCTTGCCTCACCATTTGGATGATTTAATTTTTTCGCCAGAGCAATAGCACTTTCCGCATAGTGAATAGCGGTATCCATTTCACTGTGATATATATTCAAGGAAAGCGCATTATATAAATTTACTTTTGAAGTATCATCTTTGGAAGTATGCAACACCTGCCTTAAACTGTCTTTTGGCGTAGTGGAATAAAGAACGCTCAAAGAACATGACAATAAAAAGACTAGAATGGCCCTGAGAAAGTACATACTTAACGAGATTCGAAATAATTAGATTATAAATTACAGAGAGGGGTGTTTCCCAAATTTAATAAATATTCCTAAAGTTCAGCCAAAACCTTCTCAATTGCAATTGGATAATGAAGGTGTTCCAGCTTTTGTATTTTTTCTGACAGTATTTTTGGATCGTCATCCTTCTCAATAGCACAAGTTACCTGTAGAATATGCTTGCCATCATCATACTTCTCATTGACATAATGAATTGTAATACCTGATTCCTTGTCTCTATTCTTTACTACTGCAGTATGCACATGCATCCCATACATCCCTTTACCACCATACTTAGGTAAAAGAGCAGGGTGGATATTAATTATACGGTCAGGAAAATATGATATTAAGAGGCTGGGAATAAGAAGTAAAAAACCAGCTAAAACTATAAGATCTATTTCTTTTTCCTGAAGATATTCTGCAAATTCTAGACTGCCCAAGACTTTTTTTGAAGGCACCAAGCGAGTTTCTATATTATAATTCTGTGCACGTTTCAAAACATATGCATCAGCCTTATTAGAGACAATCAAACTTATTTCTACATTTGGGTTTATAGCAAACCGCTCAATTATTTTCTCAGCATTTGAACCAGAACCTGATGCAAATATTGCAATCCGTTTCAAATACTCTTATTTAAAAATTCCATAATCAGATGCGCGGGCAGGATCAATGTAAGACATAAGTTTAAATACTTCATTTTGATCAGACTTTGTAGCTTCTTTAAAGATTTCAATGATCTCTCCCCTCTTGGAATCAGTAAACATCTGCACAATCATTGAATTAGGATTTGATCGTTCAAGTTGTTGCATGGTTTCAATTGCAGAAATTAAATTTGTTTTAGCTCCATCTGAATCTTTATGCATGTTATCTAATGCTTCTCTATGATACGCATACCATGATTCCCGATAGTCCCTGGACCTAGGATTCATCATGTTCTCTAATAACCAATAGCGGTTCCTGTTTCCTCCTCCCACAGCCTGCCATGATTTGTCATTGTCTGAAACAGATTGTGGAACATCTGATAGAACATTTTGCGCGACTCTGTAATAAGGATCCCCACCTAAAGAAGAAAATGAGTCATAATCCATCGCTATCATGATGTATGCATAAAAGCTTAGAATAGACGATAAATTATCAACAAAATTGGATTTACTATTTTCAAGAGGTTGTTGTGGTCTATATGTAAAGCGAATCCCTTTATCTATATAATTCAGCATCTGTGTTTGATAATTACTACCAAAAACTGGACGCAGACTTGTTATCCATATATCCGCCACAAAACTTTCAGGACTGAGTTCGTCAACAATTGTGATTTGTATATTTGCCTCTATGCGTTCTTGTGATTCAAATTCATCCTCAGTCCACTTTGTTTGATTAAAAAGATTGCTAACACTTCTTTCAAAGGTTTGGAAAATCGCAGGATCAGCCAGCTTTAACTTGGGCGTCTGCACATTCACTTTTACATTAAATTCTTGGGTAGTTCCAAGGTTCCAAGTCAACAATACAATTCCTAAAACGAGTAGATGTTTCATTCTTTAATACATTTTAATCAAAACAAATTTACCAAATTGTCCACTATATCAACAGCAACTTCTTTTTTGGTTTTTAAGGCATACTCCTTCACTTCTCCTTGTTTTCCAACGATTTTTATCTTATTCGTATCATGTTGGAATCCTGCTCCTTTATCCTTCAATGAGTTTAGAACGATAAAATCGAAGTTTTTCTTTTGCAGTTTTGCTTTTGCATACTCTAATTCATTGGTTGTTTCTAATGCAAAACCAATATTTATCTGATTTTTACCCTTTTTCTTGCCTAATGTCTTAGCTATATCCTCCGTCTTTTCAAGTAATAAGGCAAGTTCAGCATCGTTTTTCTTTATTTTTTCTTTCGCCTCTACTTTTGGTCGATAATCTGCCACAGCTGCTGCAAAAATTGCTACATCTGCTTCAGAGTAGAGTTGAATTGATCCTTCTAACATCTCAGCTGCGGTTGTGACCTTATGAATCCGTACCCCTGGATTATTGCTAGAAAGCTTACTTGGCCCTAGCACAAGCTCAACCTTTGCACCTCTAGATGCACATTCTTCCGCAAGAGCCATTCCCATTTTTCCTGAACTGTGATTTCCTATAAACCGCACTGGGTCAATTGCCTCATAGGTAGGTCCCGCGGTTATAAGGACTATTTTATTTTTTAAATCAGTTTTTTTTTTGAAACTGCCAGAAATGTATGATACGATTTCTTCAGGCTCTGCCATTCTTCCTTCGCCTTCTAAACCACTGGCGAGTTCTCCAGAGCCAACTGGGATAATCATATTCCCATATGACTTTAGCGATTCTATATTCTTTTTAGTTGAAGGATGAAGCCACATATCTCTATCCATCGCAGGTGCTACCATTACTGGACATTTAGCGGATAGATAAACTGCTGTAACAATTGTGTCAGCTATTCCAGCAGACATCTTTGCTAATGTTGTTGCTGTACACGGTGCTATTAAAAGAATGTCAGCCCATAACCCCATGTCAACATGGCTATTCCAAGAGTCTCCATCTACAACATTTGTGTGTACTTGGTTCTTTGAAAGTGTGGAGAAAGACAAGGCAGAGACA
The DNA here is from genome assembly GCA_937967615.1 of uncultured Saprospiraceae bacterium. Lineage (GTDB taxonomy): Bacteria > Bacteroidota > Bacteroidia > Chitinophagales > Saprospiraceae > CALCMJ01. The sequence goes on along the minus strand of CALCMJ010000112.1, from coordinate 6,260 downwards.
AATTGCGTAGCGGTAGGTGTCATAAGAACTTTCACCTCTGCACCTTGTTTAACAAGTAAGCGTGTAAGGAGCAGACTCTTGTAAGCTGCAATACTACCTGTAACTGCAAGCAGTATTTTTTTGTCCTTTAAATTTGACATGGAATTTTTTTCTGAAGCTACTCGTTTACCTCAAACTCATTTTCTTCATTACCTCTATATCTATATTCAAGCTCTCCTCTTAAGAATTCCCCTGTTGCGATAACAGTTGGATTTGGCAATCTCTCATAGAATTTAGAAATTTCTATTTGCTCTTTATTCTCATGAATCTCTTCGATCGCATCAGGAGTAACGGCAAATTCTTCTAACTTTTTATGTAACTCGTGCTTAATGTCTTTTGAAAGAAGTCTAGCTCTTCTTCTTATTATAGCTAACGCCTCATATATGTTGCCCGTCACTGCTGCTAATTCTTCTACATCTCTTGCTTTAAGGTTTGGATCAATTCCTTGAACTTTTGTTTTAATATCAGACATTGGATATATTTTTAAGTGACTCTAATGTATTTTTTTCTATTGCTTTAGCTTCTTCAATGTATTTAGAAGTAGCATGCTTTGTATTAAACTGTTTAAATCGCTTTAAAGTTTCATTATATCTCTCCTCTCGTTTACTGTACACACTCTTTTTCGCCCATTCGTAATTAGATTTTAAAACTAAGAACCTTACTTCTGCTGCTCTCTTTGTATCAGGAAAATCCTTAATCATGTTATCAAAAGCTGAAATCGCTGAAAGATATTGATTGAGATTATAATATAACTGTCCTTGTTCAAAGGCTTTAGTTTCTAACTTTAGTCTCAATTCGTCAATAATTCGATTGCATTCTAGAACTCGCTCGCTATCAGGATATCTATTTGCAAACTGTTGCAATTCTTCAATTGCTTTTTCCGAATAACTTTGGTCCAGCTTGTGATTTGGGCTCATTTCTACATTTGAATAAGCACCCATAAATTCACATTCTTCTTTGAACTGACTATTATAAAAAGTTTTAGCAAATGAATTAAAATAGTGAGATGCTAAAATATATTGTCCCGTATTATAGTGTGTATAAGCAAAATTGTAAAACAAGGTCTCCGCCTCCTCTTTTCCTCTATAAAAAGGTATAACTAATTCATACATAGTTTGAGCCTTCCTATAATCTCCTGAATCATAATACTTATTTGCTGCCTTGTATATCTTCTCAGGGTCATTACTTGACCTTATTTTCTCAAACTCTGTCTTACAAGAAGATAGAATGAGAATACTTAATATGATTATTGAGAACTTTTTCATTTTCAAGCCCACGAAGGTAATTATTATAGAAAGAATAAACAATAGTGTGATAGCTTAGTTTTTGCTATATAATTAAACAGAGCCTTACACCTGCTCTAAAACGCTCAATTCCATCAATTTGTTGGCAATTATCCTATCATTTGACAGTCTAGGCACCTTATTCTGGCCTCCAAGCCTTCCAATACTGTTCATATACACCCTAAATGCTGTCTTCTTCAGTGGCCTAATTTTAAGTGTGGTCAATATCCCCCCCTGAATTAAGTCCTCATAGTATATGTTCTGCTTGGACATATTCTCATCCAGAACCTTAGTAAAAAGCTCCAAATCATCTGGTAAGGTATCAAATTCCACAAACCATTCGTGATAAGGAACAGCAGCATCCTCTGGATTAACTTGCGGCGCAACTGTGAACTCTAACGTACTGGCTCCTAATTTCCTGCATGTTTCTACCATAGCTGTTTCTACTTCTTTACCTATTACATGTTCTCCAAATGCTGAAATAAAATGCTTTATTCTTCCGGTCACTACAAGACGATAAGGATCTTTTGAAACAAATTTTACTGTATCTCCAATATTGTACCCCCATAAGCCAGCATTTGTATTTAATATAATCGCATAATTTACTCCCAACTCAACTTCATAAATTTTCAATCGCGTGGGTTCCTCATTAAAGATTTCATCTGCGGGGACGAACTCATAAAATATTCCATTGGAAGTCTGCAAGAGTAAGCCTTCATGAGTTGCTTGATCTTGAAATGCAATAAAACCTTCTGAAGCAGGATACGTTTCAAGAGTATGAATTCTCTCTCCTATCAAAGCATCTAACTTCCTCCTATATGGCTCGTAGTCTACTCCTCCGAAAACAAAAAGTTCAAAGTTGGGAAAGATATCTTTGATAGTTGATTTCCCAGTATAGTCTAATAATTTTTCAAAATACATTTGGACCCAAGGAGGAATTCCAGAAATTAATCTCATATCCTGCGCAACTGTCTCTTCTACTATCTTTTCAAGTTTTGATTCCCACGGCTCTATGCAGTTTGTTTCAAAACTCGGGACATAATTCTTTTTAAGCCATTTAGGAACTTCATGATTTACAATACCTGACAATCTACCTGTGGGAATAATACCTTGAGTAGATAAAACTGGTGAACCAGAAAGAAAGATTAGCTTTCCATTCATTATCCTATTTAAGCCTGCAATAGACATAAAATTAAAAAGTGCGTCTCTTGCAGTATCTATATGATGCGGCATGCTTTGCTTAGTAACGGGGATGAATTTTACTCCTGATGTTGTGCCTGAAGTTTTTGCAAGATATTTGGGCAATCCTGGCCAAAGTACATTTACTTCATTCTGAACTACTCTATCAAAATAAGGTCTCAATCCTTCATAATCTCTGATAGGAACTCTGGACTTAAAATCTTCGTAATTATTAATTTTATCAAATCTATGATCCTTTCCAAATTCAGTATTCTTAGCCTGAAAAACAAGTGAATGCATCAACGCTTCTTGATCCTGGATTGCTGTCTTAGATTTAGAGACTATAGCACTTTCTAGAAACTTGGACAGAGGAGAAGTAAATATGGATTTCAACATGATATAAAGTTAATGAATAGACCAATACCTGAAGATAGCTAATCTGTCAAATCTTCAATAAGGTGAAATAAAAAAAGCGATTCTGTAGGTTCCAGAATCGCTCAGGTTGAAAATCGGTAATGGTATTAGAGAATATTTAGGTTCTAATCTATTCTCAGGTCTTCAACATACACTCCAGGAAAATCAGATTCATTAAACCTGAAGATTTCTGTCGTGTAGCTTTTATTTGTTGCAAACTCAGAAATATTCATATTGATACGCATCCCATCTTTATAGAACATTTCTATTTTTTTTAATTGTATTTTATCTGAATCCAAGGTCAATCTGAGTTTCGTGTAATCAGACAAATCTTCAGTAGGTTTAAATTCTATCTCAACTCGTTTATCATCTTCATTCACGATATCATATACAAAGTCTTCTGTCTCATGCAGTCTCATAATTTGACCAGGTGACATCAAACTTCCATCCTCCCCAAAATCCGGATCATTGATTTGCACTTCATCATCATCTTTAATGTGCACCCAAACTGCAGTCCCATCAGAATAAATTGTCTGTGTCTCCAGATCAAATACAAAGTTGTCTTTCTGTTGTATCAAATATCCTTTCTCTTTTGTTTCAGATTCTCCAGGCACAAAGACCTCCATTATGAAATCTACACGCATGCTTTCATAAGAATCTAATTTCTCAGTCAGATCTGCCATCATTTTTTTAGCATGAGGCCCAGAAACATCCTGCGCAAAGCCATATTGACATAAGAGCAATGAACAGATTGAAAGTATTAATTTTGCCATAAATCATGGTTTATATTAAGACTTGAAATGCTTAATATAAGTTACGTGAAATTATCTTAAAGAATAGTTAATCGGATTAGTTGTCTTTCTTTATATACATTTTTGCAAACGTAGGAAATGATGCACTCCCATAGTGAGAAAAACATTTAGTATGTTTTTTAGGCAATGTATAGTATTCAGTAAAGTCTTCGAGGAATTCTGATAATTTTTCAAAATCCATGTTTCTTGATGAAGGTTTTGGATAATATACAAGATGCTTCAATGTACCGTCTGCATTCCAATATGCTGTTATCCACATTTTAACACCATTGATTTCAAAATTCTTCATTTTGGCAAAATCCTCAATCTCACTTAACATTGTCAACCACAAATTGTAAGCATCATCCATTGAGCCCTCACAGACATTCAATAAGTGACTGTTGCATTCTAGAACCTTATCTTCATAAATGTGCTCGTATTCACCAATGAGTGATACTTTAGGCAAAACTACATCCTGCGAAGCTGCAGGCTGTGCTTGGATGCCTAAACTGCTAACAGCCAAGGCAAAAAGGATTGTGATTTTAGTAATTGTATGCATGTAATATGTCCCCAATGAGAATTAAATATAGTTATAATAAAATATTAAACCAATTGTTTTTCAGCTAGTTGTATAATTAACAGCAATCTGAAAGTGATTATTTGTACTAAGACGACGATATTGTTATATAATTACCTGAAATTGCACACTTTAAGTATACTTTAACTAGATAAAATACAGGATGTTTATAGATATAATTGCGATAATAGCAGTAGGACTGGGGCTTTACTCAGGTTATTCAAAAGGATTGATAAGAACAATCTTTGACACCCTTTCTATTCTAATTGCTATAGTTGCGGCCCTAAAGCTGTCTCCTATGGTTATTAACTTATTGGAGGGCTTTTTACCACTAAATGCATCTCTAGTCTTCATTATTGGATTTATTGCAACCTTCTTTCTGATTATGCTCCTTATCCGCTTTGTAGGTAAAAAGTTAGAGTCTTTAATGAAGGTCGTCAACATTAATATCGTGAACAAATTACTTGGAGCTGGGTTGATGGCATTGTTTTATAGCCTTATCGTCAGCTATGCTATCTGGGGTGCAACTAAACTTCAGGTAGTAAGCCAAGAAACTTTGGACAGCTCTCAAACTTATCCTATGCTAAGTGCATTACCAGAACAATCGCAAACTGTGTTTGATTCAGTCAAACCTATTTTTAGTGATTTTTGGGAAAAAATGCTTGAGACAATGGATGGTATAAAAGAAAAAGGTGAATCCCTTGAATCTGATACAACAGGGTAAGACTATTGTTTAACTCATATTATAAATTTCTACTAGTAGCTCATCTTAGAAACACAAGGATGGAAATCTTTGCTAAGATCGACTCAGCTATATTTTAAAACATGGAGCTGAATTTCCCCGAAGAAAGAAAATAATTTGTATCTTTTGATGACAAAGAAAACGAAGACTTCCCATTTGCTCTTCTAAGTGCAGTTAGGTTTGGCACAGTTATTTGAAATTCTCCAACAATTTCACATGAGAGCTTTTTTTAGTATAGTATTTATTTTTTTCATTCTTCCATTATCAGCGCAGGAAGATTGTCTCAATGGTGTGGATGATGATGGGGATGGTCTTGTTGACTTAAATGATGTAGAAGATTGCAATTGTGTAGCCCCCGAGCCCTTACTTATTTTCGAAGACTATAATTCCTTCACATGCTGCCCTACAAATTTTACCACTGGTCCAGGAAATGGTATTTTCTGCCTAGAAGGTGGTTGGACACTTGTAGGGGGAACATCAGATTATTTTCATTTATGTGGGTATTTAGGAGGCGGAGTCTTACCATTTGCGCCTCAACCTTTTCCTTCAGATGGAGGAGTGGTTGGTAGCTTCAACTCTTCAAGCTATAATGAATATATAGGCTATTGCCTTCCTGGAGAAATGATCGCTTCTGATATATATGATTATTCTATGTATATCGGCTTTAATGATGGTGGCTCACAAGCGAACTCAATAATTCCGATTGAAATTGGAATCTTCGGGACAACAAATTGCGAAGTGATGGACCAAGGGAATACGGCATGTTTTGAAAATACAGGAGACTGGGACTTAATTGAATCCATAACTGTAGGAGGGAACATGGGCGAATGGACTTTTATTTCTGGAAGTTTTGTCAACACTGGTGAATACGCTGGAATTGCATATGGACCCGTTTGCCAAACTGCTGGTGTTTACACCTTTTATGATGACTTTTCCCTAGAAGGAATATTCAATATAGTAGAAGTTGAAGTGGATGACGACATTACAGAAGCTGGTGACTGCGTGAACGGCATCATACTGGGTTCAAACATGCCAGGTTTTAACTACCAATGGTATTTAGAAGGTGTTGCAATAAGTGGTGCAACAGGACAAACTTATAATGTTCCTCCTGGTCAAGAAGGAAATTATCAGGTACTTATTTATGATTCTAATGGCTGTGGAATCTATGAGCCCTATGAACTATTTATCAATGAAAATGTATTAGACATTGATGCAGATATTTCAGATGTACTATG
>CALCMJ010000111.1 GCA_937967615.1 uncultured Saprospiraceae bacterium | reverse complement strand
TAGATATAGAACGGGCAAGAAATAAAAAAACTGAACAAAACTTCTTCTTGATTATACATGTTTAACATAAAGCAATTTCCAATCTTCTATGTAAATGTCTTAGGATTCTTTTGTCTATGCAGTTTCGTAAGTGCATCACCTATTGTTAATTATCAAGAAAAAACGTGTGAAGAACTAGACGATCTTATAAATAGAATATTTGAGGAAGACCTTGTAGAGACGAAAGAGGTAAAGGAGAATGCTGAAAAGATTTACAATGCAGTTAAATTTAAAGATTGTAGTTCTGTTGAGGACGCAATGAATTTAGTAGGCCTGCTTTACTACAATAGAAATGAAAGATTACAAGCAAAAGATATTCTTTCAAAAGTAGATTCTATTCTCGTAGCAGACAACAGGTTAAATTCAAAAACCAACGTACGCAACAAACTCTATTTAGGACTAAGTGAGCAAATAGGAGGAAATTTTAAACTCGCGCATATCTATTTTCAAAAAGCATTACGGATAAGCCAGGACATCTCATTTAACAAAGGTACTCTTCAAGCCTATCTGAATTTAAGTTTAAGACATATTAAAGAATCTAATTTTAAAGAAGCACGTAAACTATTAAGTCTTGCTTCACAGTATAGCGCAGGTTTTAATCTCCTAGGTGGATATGTCTATCAAAACCTAGCAAGAACATATATGGTCGAAAAAAATTATGAGCAAGCGGAACACTATACAAAAGAAGCGATGAAAATGTGGCTGCCAATGGATTTCAGTAAGGGACTCTATTTTTGTAATATAAATTTAGCGGAGATACATCTTGCTAATAAGGATACAGTGAATTGGAAATTACAATTAGACAAAGCACTTTATTTTGGAGAAAAGGAACAGAGTTATTCAAGACACACAATATATTATACAATAGGGCTATACCATTATAATAGATCAGAATATAAAGAAACAAAAGAGTTTTTTGAAAAGGCGCTTACACAGAGTGCTAGCTTTCAAGAGAAAGAGATTATCACAATCGTAGAGTCATTGTTAAATATATATGAGAAGGAAGGAGACATTGAAAATATAAAGCGCGTAAATGAAAGAGCGATTGAGTTCTATGATTCAAAATCGGATCTTTTTTTAAAGGAGGCGGAAAAGTGGCAGTTAAAAGAGCTCATGTTAGAAAAGGAGATAAGAGAGAATGAGTTCTTACGGTTTAGGAATAGCGCTTATTATTATACTTTGATAGGGACAGTTTTGTTCTTTTCAGTTTTTGGGTTTTTAATATTGAAATATTTGAGAGAAACAGAAGAGAAAAAGCGATTGGAAGAAGCGCAAGAATTTAGAGCGATAGTATCAAGCAATCTACATGATGATGTAGGTTCTGTTCTTTCAGGATTGGCAATGAAAACGGAGTTGATGGCAATGACTTCTGACGAAAAAAGTAGAGAGGAACTCAATGGAATATCTGCTATAAGCAGGGAGGCCATGGCAAGTCTTAGGGATACAGTTTGGGCTATGGATGCGCGTAAAGACAAATATGATAACCTAATAGACAAAATGATAGAACACGGGAAAGTGCAACTGGGCTATAAGGGGATTAAATTTGAATTTGATGTAGAAAAAAATTCTTCAATCAGTTACATCAATCCAGAAAAGAGACAAAATTTGTTTTTGATCTTTAAAGAGGCTATTGCGAATGTTCTGAAACATTCAAATGCAGAAAAGGTTTTCCTAAAAGTGGTACAAGACAACACCGATTTTAAGATGACTATACGTGATAATGGAGATATTTATGAAAACAAAAAATCAGAAGGTTCTGGATTGCTTAATATGAAGATGCGCGCTCAAAAGATTGGAGCTAAGATGATGCTAAACTCAACAGATGGATTTGAGATAAGTATTAAGATGCCGGTCTAGCAAGCTTTTTTAATCTAAACTTAATCACTACCAACCACCGCCGCCGCCGCCTCCAAAACCACCGCCAACCGATCCACCACCACTTCTGCGATTAAAAGAACTCGAACCCTTGTCCGCTACAGGTGGTGTGGACATAGTCTTTCCAATATCTTCCATTGCGAGATCTCTGTGGAAATCATCATATGTTGCTTGTCTTCCGTTTTCGTAGTAATACCATTCAGGTGCCTTGCTGGATAGGTCTTTAAACTTCTTTGTAAAGTTTTTATCTATTCCGAATGCAACAGCATAGGGGAATACCTTTTCAAAGTATTTTGGATCTTTTGTTATAATTTTATTTAGAATTTCTTCATCAGAATTTTCCAAACACGACTTGAATGATTTCAGATTGTGTTTCAGTTCTATTCCTAGCTCAGATTTCTTAGGAGGTAAAAAGTATATAATAAATGCTGTAAGACCAAGAAGGATTAGACCAATGCCAGTAAATATTGCAGAGAATTTTATCATGCTAAAAATACCAAGTGCAATGGAGATGAGAGAAAACATTAAGATGGGCCAGGAATGAAATATTTTAATTGATTCAATATCATAATGAGGTGGATCTAATGCTTCTTTTTTGATCATGTTAGTTATTTCGCCATAATCTTTATAGAACTTATGTTTAAGGTCAGTAACAAATACAAAGTCATTCTCTTTAAAAAGACGATTAAAGAAAGAATGTTCATACCTAGGTCTATCAACTGGCAATTCATTTCTTTTTTCTAGATAGAGATCTGAATTTGATGACTCCTCAAAAGCTCGCATTCTTAAATAACCTTGTTGGCCCCAATAAGGAATCATAGAAAGAACATCTCTATTGTTGACCGTATGGTCATAAAAGGTACCTACTTCAGCAGGACTCATATCATCTGGCGGATAGTGCACTTCTTGATGTTTATATACTGATTGATTTCTTCCTTTTTTAAAAAATGTCCATAGGAGTGCGCCTATGAGTATTATAGGAATAGGATAGGATTTATCCTTAGGATGTTTTTGACTTTCCTCTTCTGTGGATGTGTTTTGTGTGTTAAAAGCAGATTGTAAAAAATAGCCATTTGGTACTTTAAAGGAAGCAGATATTCCACTCCCTTTACCCAGTTCTATTAATGCGTTCCCTTTTACCTTATTTCCTTCTTGCCAGATTTTTCCATAAGAGGTATCCTCTTTATCGAAGCCAGCAAATATCCGCATGTCTTCATCTGATAGTGATATAGCTTTTGGCAGAGTGATTTCAAAACTTGCATTCAGTATTTTCTGTTTCCACTCTGGCGATATAAAGTTCCAATAGAATTCTTCGTGATTCTCAAAATTGAGAATTCCATTTGTTGCAGTAAACGATATTTCATATTGATGTCTTCCTTTAATATAGGTATCAGCATCACCAATTCTAATCCTAAGTTTTCCAGATTTCTTCTCTACCTTGAATTTGTAGTTTTCTACATTAATATTTGAAAGCGTTAGTTTTTGCACATGGCTTACGAAATTCCCCTCAGTCTCTATATCTCTATAAATGCCTCTCATTTTTTTATGAAAGTTTATATCTAGAGTTTCTTTTACATGTATGATTCCATCTTCTGAGATGGAAATTTCAACATGATAATTTTCAATAGTAAAATCATTATTTGCAAATAGGGGGAAAGAGAATAGACACAGGAAGATTAGGAATGGAATGTTCTTCATTTACATAATGTTTTGATACAGTCGAAAGCAAATGACGCTCTAAATGTAATAATGAATTCTATGCCAAAGTAGTTCCCTGTTTTAGAAGGACTTATAAATCAAAGTGTGTAAGTTCTTTAAAGTGGCCAAGCCTTGTAGTAATTTCTTGTTCGCTCAATGCTTGTATTTTTTCAAGGCTGAATTCTTCTACACAGAATGATGCCATGGTAGAACCGTAGATCATTGCACGCTTTAGGTTTTCAAAATTAAAATCACCTGACTTATCAAGATATCCCATGAAGCCACCTGCAAAAGTGTCTCCAGCACCGGTAGGATCTTTTACGAGCGCTAAAGGAAGTGCGGGCGCATAAAATTTCTTGTCATCATAAAAGAGTAGGGCACCGTGCTCACCTTTTTTAATGATCAGTGCCTTAGGACCCATGTCTAGAATTTTATCAGCAGCGGAAACAAGTGAGTACTCTCCAGAAAGTTGTCTTGCTTCTTCATCGTTGATTGTGAGTATATCCACGCGAGCAATTGCTTGCTTAAGTGTGTCCATGGCGATGTCCATCCAAAAGTTCATTGTGTCTAAGGCGATGACTTTAGGCTTAGTGGTCATTTGGTCCATTACCTTAATTTGAACTTCTGGAGTAAGGTTACCCAAAAGAACAAGGTCTGAGTTTTTATATGAATCTGGCAGGATAGGATCAAAATCTGCAAGTACATTCAAATCAGTGACGAGAGTATCTCTGGAATTCATATTGTCATGATACTTTCCTGCCCAGAAGAAAGACTTTTTGTCTTTGACTATCTCTACTCCTTCACTACTTGCACCACGTGCATTGAGTATATCCATTTCTTCTTGTGGGAAATCACCACCCACAATAGAAACCATATTTATATTTTTTGTTAAATAGGATGCTGACCATGCGGCATAGGTACAAGCTCCTCCTATCACCATTTCTACTTTGCCATAAGGCGTCTCTATAGAATCAAATGCCATGGTACCAACTATCAATAAACTCATTGTTATTATTTTTAGAGTGGCAAATGTATGGAATTGTAGGTAGACAAAAGCAAGATTGATTAATATTGTAGAACTGCCGCGTGAGCTGCTTGTAAGGTAGGTGGCGAAGCCAACTAGTCAGAATGACCGACCAGAAGGGAGTCTGGAAAGGAGCGACCGTGAGTATCACGCAGGGATACGAGGGGACACGCCCACCAAAATAAAGTTTAATAAGTTTATTAATAATGTATTAAGTGCTTACCTAACTTTTACTTTGTTACGGATATTTTGTACAAAATCTGGAGACACTGCAGGTCTTTTGACATTGTCCTTTATGAAGTTTCTGAAGTTCTTTTCTTTTTCAAAAATTCTAGAACTAGCGGGATTCTTGTGGACCTCTTCTAATAAATCATCTTGATCTTTTTGATCAAGTTCATTATCAAAATACAAGCTAATTCTTTGTCTGACATCTGATAAGGAGTTTCGACCTTCCATGATTTTCAATTTAGTTAAAACGTATTAGTCAAATAAATGATCTTGTCGTAATATATAAATTCTATTCTTCTTCCCCGAGTGCGTTTTTTGATTTTCTTTTGTTTACGCCTCTTTTATCTTCGTAGCCTTTTGTTTTCGCGTATGATGTTAATTTCTCTTTGAGCATATTTCTTGCTCTGAATAATCTTGACCGCACAGTACCTATAGGTACATCAATAATTTTGGAGATTTCTTCATAGGTAAATCCCTCAATATCACAAAGCAAAACAACAGTTCTAAAATCAATTGGTAAAGAATTGATAGCAATAGTGACTTCATCACCCATCATGCTATCAAAAAGTTCTTCTCTCAGGTCTTGATACCCGCGGTTAACATCACTGCTATCGCTGTCATGATAACTTACAATATCTTCAAAATCAACCTTTTTAGGACGCTTACTCTTCTTCCGGTACTCGTTAATATACGCGTTCTTCAAAATTTTAAACAACCAAGCCTTCGCATTAGTTCCTTCAATGTACTTATCTATAAACCTTAACGCTTTCATATACGTTTCCTGTACTAGATCGTTAGCGTCATCTTCATTATAAGTGAGGTGAAAGGCGAAGGTTTTGAGAGCGTTTATATGGGGCAAAAGCTCGTCTTCAAATACCTTTTCGTAATGCTTGGTTTTATCTGTATCGTCCGTCATTGCTTAGCCAAACATACTATTAAATATCAAAAAATGGGCAGTTAAGCACTTACTTTCGTAATCGTTGCTTCAGGTAAAATGGCATATATATCGTCATTTTGTTGTGGTTTTATGGTGTAGGAACCTGTAAAAACGCAAAAAGAGGGCAAAATGGCCTTTGAAACCCAAAAAACAAAAATGGAAGCTATTTACTCGATTGTGCTTTTCCTAGCAATCTAATGGCTGGTCTTTGTCCAGCAATATTATAGCGCTCTGGAGTTACTGATGGAATCTGGGTGAAGTTAAATGGGCTATTTTAGGTATACCTATAACATAGAGATGGAGTTTGTCATATATCTTACAATGACAATATGATTCCCTTTTATAAGTATAAATTTTCTGGGAGCAGGCCCCATTTTTTTACATTCATTTTATAAATACAAGCCATGAAAAAATTAGTAGCTAATCTTGACTAATTTCAGAAGATTACTTTTTTCGCTGGGAACGAGGAAGGCTTTATTGTCTAGTTGCACAGCTGCTCTAAATCTGAGTTTTAAATTTTGATATTCTGTATTGAGCAAACTTGACCGTTTTGTATTTCCATTTGTAGAAATTAAATATTCACTTACGAGATTATCATTCCGAATTTCTTCATTGAACACTACGCGTAAAATAGAAGGGGTCGTAAATAAATAAAATGAGGAAAATGCAGCAGCATCATCTTGTGAAAATTGACTTTTATGCAATACATTCTTCCAACGGACTTCCCCCTTAGGAGAAACTGCTAATATGCCTATTTCTTCAAGTTGATGATCCATCCATCCGCCAAGGCGTCGTCGTCCGCCCACTTGAGAATAGGATTGATATGGGCGCCTAGTGAATGTCTTTTGATATTCTGAGAATATTATAAAACCACCATCTTGATTAAACAGCACATCCTTAATAACATGATGCTCAAGATTTTCTAGTTTCTTTTTTTTCCGACCATAGACCTCTTTTAAGAATGATGCCGTATGTGGGATAGGACGGACCTGATTTACTGTCTCTACAAGGGGGATTTTGCTAATACTGTAATACAATCCTTTGGAGTGAGCACTGGATTTATCATTGTAAAGTCCAGTTATTACAAATTGTTTATTTACAGGGTCGTAGTTTCCTTGTTTATCAACACTGACTTGGTTTTTGGCAAAAATCTTTTGATTTCCTTTGGTATCTGTTTTGGGGTCTAGGACAGTTAGGTCAAAGTGATGTTTATCTAAATCGCCTTTACTATTGTTTAATTCAAGTAAGATAAAGATGTATAGATCATCAGAAAGATCAATATTCACAAACTCATCCTCAAAATCAATTTTTTCCCACTCTACAAGTTTGGTATAAACGAGTTCTTTCTTCTTGTGGTCAATTAAAATAAATTTAAAGCCTTCTGATTTGTGATAGGCATGGAGTAAGGAGTGTGATTTTGTGGTATTCGTAAGAAGTTCAAATTTTAAAAGTTTATTTTTCTTCTCAGTAGTGAAGAGTGTAACCGTATCAATACAGGCTCCAGTATCATCAATTTTTCTTAGGACAGTCCGTACAGAATCTTTTTCTGAATATGAATAGAGCATGTGGAAGCATGTATCAAAGGGAACAACACCGTGAAATAAGACATTATCTTTTTCCAAACGTAATTCACGTTCGTACTTATGACTTAGTTTATTATCAAAGACGTCTATGTATTTTTTCCGTCCGGAATCTCTAAAAAGAACAATATTGTCATTTATGTCGCCCAAAAGTTCATAAGAGAAATCATTCCTAATATTCAGCTCATCTGAAATCGTAACTGTCTGTGCTGACACAAACGTAGCAGTATAAGCCATTAAGAAGAGCAAGATGCTAAAGAAGGATGTATACTTAGAAGTAGTTTTCATCAATGATAAATTTAGCTATTTAATACGTAAGGATGCAAGTTCTTCAAATCTAATATCTTTCATATTTTGTGAAATAATTTTAACCATATGAAGAAGTTAATAGAATGTGTTCCCAATTTTAGTGAGGGAAGGAATATGCAGATTATAAAGCAAATTACTGACGAGATAGAAAAAGTTGAAGGTGTTCGGCTTTTGGATGTGGACCCAGGTAAGGCTACAAACAGGACAGTGGTCACCTTTGTAGGGGAACCAGATAATGTTATAGAGGCTGCTTTTCAAGCAATTAAGAAAGCGAGCGAACTCATTGATATGAGCAAGCATAAAGGAGAACATCCACGTATGGGAGCAACGGACGTATGCCCTCTGATACCTATTTCAAATATTACAATGAAAGAAGTAGCAGTGTATGCAAAGAAGCTGGCCCAAAGAGCGGGGAGGGAATTAGAAATTCCGTTTTTTCTGTATGAAGCTGCAGCATCTAAACCATATAGGAAAAACTTAGCAACCATAAGAGCAGGTGAATACGAAGGACTGGCAAAGAAATTAGAAGATCCTAAATGGAAGCCTGACTATGGTCCTGCGGTTTTTAATCCCAAAAGCGGAGCAACAGCTATAGGTGCGAGAGATTTTTTGATCGCATATAATGTGAATCTAAATACCACTTCTGTAAGAAGAGCAAACACGGTTGCTTTTGATATACGTGAAAAAGGAAGAGTAAAGAGACAGGGTGGTAAGTTGAGTGGAAAAATACTGAGAAATAAATCTGGTGAACCTTTACGGACGAAAGGGAAATGCAAGTCGGTGAAGGCGATAGGGTGGTATATAGATGAATATGGAGTGGCTCAAATTTCAATGAATTTGACGAATATAAATGATACTTCATTGCACAAAGCTTTTGAAGAGTGTAGAAAGTCAGCTACAAAAAATGGAATGCGCGTTACGGGATCAGAAATCGTAGGACTGGTGCCAAAGAAAGTTCTATTGGATGCAGGAAAGTATTTTTTGAAACTTCAAGAGAGGTCTGTAGGAATATCTGAAAATGAAATTATACATGTGGCGGTAAAATCATTAGGCCTAGATGAACTAGGTCCGTTTGATCCAGAGAAGAAAATTATTGAAAACCTTTTAGAAGGAGAAGAGCAATATCCTTTGTTGCTAAAGAACCTCAGAGAATTTGCAAATGATACTGCTTCTGAGAGCCCGGCACCAGGTGGAGGCAGTATAGCTGCTTATGTAGGAGCACTAGGCGCTTCCTTAGGAACCATGGTAGCAAATCTATCAGCACATAAGCGCGGATGGGATGATCAATGGGAATATTTCTCAGATGTTGCTCAGAAGGGGCAAACCATTAAAGACAGATTACTCCAGTTAGTGGATGAGGACACGAAGGCATTTAATGAAATAATTACTGCGGTGCGCATGCCCAAGGGTTCTTCAGAAGAGAAGAAAGCAAGGAAGCTTGCGATGGATACTGCGACAATAAAAGCAATTGATGTTCCTATGCAAGTAATGGACCAAGCACTAAAATCTTTTCCGTTTTTGAGCCTAATGGCGAACAAAGGGAACCCAAACTCTGTTTCTGATGCTGGAGTTGGGGCATTATGTGCTTACACGGCTGTTTATGGAGCGTATTTAAATGTGCGTATAAACTGTGATGGTTTTGGTGAAAAAGAATATGTAAGCAAAACATTAAAGCAAGCCAAGGTCATGTTAACGAAAGCAGAAAAGGCTAAAACATCAATTCTAAAAATTGTAGAAAAAAAGGTAAAATAACTTCCATGCATGAAATCTTAGAGGCTGCAGAAATTTATGCTACTCAAATAGTAAACCAAGAATTTTCTGATAGGCTTGTGTATCATGACATCCATCAGTTGTATTCAGTTGTAAGCGCAGTTGAAGAAATAGGCAAGGCAGAAAATATAAGTGATGAAGAGATGGAAATCACGTTGTTAGCTGCGTGGTTTGGAAACTTGGGTCTTAGGAACATTGACCAACGTACACAAGATTCAAATGGAAATTTCTTTATAACATGTAAAAATCATAGCATTTCCATTGCAGAAAAATTTCTTACCAAAAACAATTATCCTGCGAACAAAAAGAATGAGGTGCTTGAATCCATTTCTGGTGCATTTCCTGAAGTAGAATATAACACTAGACCCAAGCGGATTTTAGCTGATGCTATTACTTCAGATTATGGGAAAGCTGGTTCCAAAGCCAAAGTGAAGAAACTTTATGATGAATCTATCTTAACAGGTGCCTTAGATGCGGATAAAATTGAATGGTTTGAAAAAATGATAGCTTACCTCAGGGAGCATGAGTACCAGACTGAGTATGGCAAAAAGAACTTTGGACCAAAAAAATTAGAATTAATAGCCAAGCTTGGGAAAGAGCGAAAGGGAATTCAAAAAACACAAGAGCAAATCATCAGTAAGGAGCTTAATATTTCTGATGAGGAATTAAAAAAATTAAAAAAGAGTTTGAGTTCTGTTAAAGGACGAGACGAAAGAGGCATTCAAACAATGTTCAGAACGGTAACTAAAAATCATTATACCCTTACAGAAATGGTGGACAAAAAGGCCAATATAATGATTTCAGTAAATGCAGTTTTACTCTCTTTGATCCTTGGGAGACTCTTATCCATGCAAGAGCGTATTTGCATTCATAATGCACCAATGCTTATCATGTTAGTTGTAAGTTTGGCATCTATATTTTTTGCTGTATTTGCTATCCGACCTATAAAGACACATGGGTCATTTACTGAAGAAGAAGTAAGAAACAAACAAGGGAATTTATTGTTTTTTGGAAATTTTCATGAGATGAAATTTAGAGATTACCACTGGGGAATGTTGCAGATGATGAACGATAGCGAACATATGTATACAACAATGATTCGTGATTTGTATTTTCTAGGAAAGAAATTGAACAAGAAGTCTAATTTTATAAGAAAGTCATTGAATATTTTTATCATCGGTTTTGCAATTTCTGTAATTGCATTCTTTATTCTTACGCCTTTAGTTGGGACACACTTATAAAAATCCAATTGCGCTAATCAATTTCTGATGTGCGTATCAAAGCTTGTAGAAAACTTGCCATTAGATCTTTGCTGAGGATCGGGGTTTCTGTTTCTTCTTCATAAATATATTCAATCACAAATTCTAGGAGATCTTTTTGCTTTAGCTCATCATATACAATGTTTAGATGGCCTTCAAGATTAAATGATCGCTCTTTTTCCATCAAACCCAGCACTTCTTCATCAAGAATTATTAATTCATCTAAGTCCACTTCCAGTATTCCTGCTTCATAGAATGAAGTCAAAATAATAAAAGATGCAAATTCCAAATACTGTATCTCATAAACACTAAACACGTCTGCATAGGAAGTTTCTATATAATTGAAGATTACCGGGTATTGCTCATATGTTTTTGTGAGTAAAGTTTTCGCTTCTTCATTGGCAAGACCTATGCGATCAAGAATATTTTGAATTTGTTTTTCCGTAATCATTTCCATTCGTCCAAACTGGTTTCTTTTACAATAAAAAATCCATCTTCACCCTGTTTCTGATACAAGGGCATCAGTATACGACCATCAAATTTAGAATAAATAGGACCATGTCTATCATGTGCCAAGAGCTCCCCTTTTTTGATTACTTGAAAGTTTTTATAATTCGCTTCCATAGCAAAATCATCTCCTTCATGAATATGATGTCTATAGATAAGTTCTGAGCACCTTGGAAGATCTTTTGAATATTCAATAAGAAGTTCATCATGTTTGTTTTCTACATGTTCACTGTCTACACAGCCTATCGTCCTCATACAATTAATAATTGCAGCTATCGCTCTTTTGGGAGAAAAAGGGTCAAGATGTTGCCCTGATTCAAATGTTACCGCAGTAGTGTTTATAGGGAGTACTCCATTTGTAAAATAATGCAGGGTCGTCCCTTTTAAGCCAGAGAGCATACCTTTGATAACGGGGGCATGAAGTTCTAATGAAATTTTTAAACTGTCTGGAAATTCTGAAGGAATAGTAAAGATCCCACCTTTAGAGGATGTAGTATGTAAATCAAGTATAACACAACGCGTATAAGTCCTTGTGCGAAGGGCATCATTAATTATGGAAAGGATTTCTTGCATTTCCAATTCTTCAGAAGAAAGACCTTCAGGGGCGTTCGCACGAATATGTTTAATCGTAGTCTCTGTCCATTGTCGATTGATATCTTTTTCAATGAAGCGTTTACCCTCTTTATAAGCTTTTAGATTTCCAATCATTCCTATGAAACTGCCGTGAAAGCTAAAACTGGGATTATTTTTTGGTTCTTCATGTAACAATTTCAGAAGTGACTGAATTGCAATTACTCCTGCTGGTTCGTTCCCATGCATAGCTCCTAAGACTATCAATAAAGGCCCATTTTTTTCTTGGGAATATTTTCCTAAGACCCTATCGCTCATTTTGAAGTGTGCATTTTATAATTAAACCCAAAGGAATATTGCCTTAATGTTTGAGATTGAAAAAGAGTGTTGTTGTTATGTAATAAAAGGACTGCAGCAAAAACATTTATCCTATCTAAATGATAATCCACACCGGTTTTTGTTATAAAGAATGTTGCTCTGTTCTCTCTTTGAACCACATCAGCAACGGTATATTCATTGTTAGAAAAAACGCCTGTTTTGTCATTAAGAGGATAGCGAAGATTTAGTTTCAAAGCTCCATCTGCATACAGGCCGTCAATTGGGAATAAGTGTTCATAATTCCCCTTACTGTCTAAGTATGGGCCCCACCCTATGGTAATGTTTTTTGCTGAACTGCCATAGGATAGTAGAAGGGTAGGATTAAATATAAATACATCAAAATTAAAATCTCGTAGAGATTTAACTTGCAGAGCCATGCGCAAGTCCTTTTTTATTGGGTAAAAGAATTCTGGACTTAGGTAGATAAACTGTGCTTTGTGAAACTTTGTTACAATAGCTCCCGCACTGAGAGAAAAATATTTATTTACACCTGCATTTATAAAGACAGCTTGACTATTGTCAACTTTTTCAAAAACTTGTTGGGATATACTTAAGAAAATGTTTTTCCCATAACCAAATGCATTATTCTCATAAAGGATAGGAAATTCATAATCGGAATCATTTGCTGCGCTTTGCACTTTTTCTTTTTGCCTGCTTTGGCATAGAATTGTTGAGGGGAAAACTAAAAGAAAAAGGTAAACAAGAAAATGCAGTTTCTTCATCTGTTACAATTCAATGAGTTATTCAATAATCTGAAGTTTGGCATATTGCAACATGATACGCTTTTCTGGATTCTCAGTTAATTTATTAAAAATTATTGTCGCTACGTTTCTATCATCAATATCCTTAATTTTTCCTTCACCAAACTTTAAATGAATAATACGCATGCCAGGTTTTAGATCTTTCATGGCATTTGGTTTGAAGTCTTTGGGATCCATGGCAAGTGCTCTTGTTTTTGCAAGAGGTTTAAACATACCCTGTAGTTTTTTTGGTGTACCTATGACATCTTTCTGTCTATGTATACTTATACTTGCTTCTACGTTTGCATCAGGAATTTCTTCTAAGAATCTGCTTGGATCATTGAATCGCATTTGTCCAAATTGGTATCTACTATTAGAATGCGTTAAAGTGAGATACTGTTCTGCTCGCGTGATCGCTACATAGAAAAGTCGCCGTTCTTCGTCTAGTTGTTCTGGGGAAGAAAGTGCCATGTATGAAGGGAATAAGTTTTCTTCAAGACCTACTACAAAAACAGATTTGTACTCTAATCCTTTCGCCGCATGTACAGACATTAATGTAACGGCTTCCGTTTGCTCTTTTTCTGAATCATCCTGATCCGTCATTAAAGATATTGTCTGGAGGAATTCTGCTAAGCCTTTTTTGGAGGTAGCCTCTTCACCTTCCTCAAGAACATCATCTTCTACCCATTCCTGTACACCATCTAAAAGTGCATTAATGTTTTCTACTCGATTCTGTGCTTCTATTGTGCCTTCAGATTTGAAACCTGTTACAATACCAGAATTTTTGGAAATATATACGGCAACAGCATACGCAGTTTCAGTTTTTGCTTTTTCTTGACAT
Source organism: uncultured Saprospiraceae bacterium (assembly GCA_937967615.1). GTDB lineage: Bacteria > Bacteroidota > Bacteroidia > Chitinophagales > Saprospiraceae > CALCMJ01. Next base: position 16,558 of record CALCMJ010000111.1, on the reverse strand, counting down.
GTCTTTATCAATTGAACAAATTTCCCAACACTCGTTGCCGCACGTGCTGAAAATTTAATCTGACTGAGGCATTCCCACATGCTGACCTCATTATCATCCGCTAACTGCCTAATTTTTTCTATTGTACTTGTGCCAATGCCTCGCTTTGGATAGTTTATCACCCTCTTAAGTGCCTCGTCATCCTTCTCATTTACTGACAAACGCATGTAAGCAATAAGGTCCTTAATTTCTTTACGACTATAAAAAGAGAGTCCGCCATAGATCTTGTAAGGAATATTGAATCTGCGCAAATGTTCTTCAAATACTCTGGACTGTGCATTTGTTCTGTACAAGATGGCAATTTCATTGCTGGACAAATGGAATCTGTTTTTTTGTTCCACTATCGTATCTGCAACTCTGCGGCCTTCCTCATTATCCGTCATCGCCTTAATGATCTTTATGCGCTGACCCCCATCTTTCTCCGTCCAAATCTTTTTTTGAATTTGTTTCTTGTTATAATTTATTACCTCATTCGCCGCAGCTACAATATGTTCTGTTGATCTGTAATTTTGTTCAAGCTTGTAAGTCTGTGTTTCTGGAAAGTCATGCGTAAACTGCAAGATGTTTTCAATCGTAGCACCTCTAAAAGAATAAATACTCTGAGCATCATCACCTACGATACAAATATTATTTGCTGAGTTTTCATAAATCACTAAGAGCTTCAGAATTTCGTATTGCAGAAAGTTAGTATCTTGAAACTCATCAACAAGTACATACTTAAATTGCTCCTGATACTTTGATCTTATGTTGTCAGGGTTTTGATATAATAGCCTGAACATTTGTAAAAGCAAATCATCAAAGTCCATCGCCCCTGCACGCTTACATTTATTTACATACGCCTCATAAATCTTGAATAACATGGGACGCCTGTTCATTCTATCATAGGATTGCATCTCTTCGTTTACAGCATACATCTTGGGAGTAATCAAATTACTTTTTGCGCTGGAAATTCTAGATCTGACAGCACCAGAGTTATAGGCCTTTTTATCCAAGCCCATAGTTTTGATGATTTCATTTATCAGACTCTTACTGTCGTCAGTATCATAAATTGTAAAGTCATTGGGGTAGTCTAACCTATGTGCCTCCACCCGCAATATTCTTGCAAAAAGTGAATGGAATGTACCTGCCCATATTTTATTTGCATTACCGCCTGCCACATCCTCAATCCTGTGCTTCAATTCTCGCGCAGCTTTGTTCGTAAAGGTCAGAGCTAGAATCTGATAAGGGGGAACATTATTATTGAGCAAATGTACAATACGATAGGTGAGCACTCTCGTTTTACCTGACCCTGGCCCAGCAATAACCATAACTGGACCATCTAAGGCCGTTACTGCCTGTCTTTGTACTGCATTGAGTTCATCTAAATAACTAAAACCGACTTCTTTCATAGAGAATTACAAATGTCAACAAATATTAGTAAAAATTATACTTTTATGGCCTTCCTGTAACAAAACAAATGGGAAAACCGTCGTATACCTACAAACCTATCATCATGCGATTTATCAACTTTCTACTTTTCTTTTCTTTTATAGCACTCGCTCATCCTACTTCAGCCCAATTATCTAGTCCTGATGACTTTATCAGCCATATAAGGGACAAAGGTAATGGATACGCCTTTACGCTTCCAGGATGGTTCCTGCGCGTAGGAGGGAATATTGCTAGTAAAGATATGGAGGATACAGAAAGTGCTGCAGTAAAGGAGTTATTATCTCACATCCAGAAGTTACGCTTTGTGTATACGGAAAACGCACCCTCTGATTTTAATATTAATAAATCAGAGCTGAGGTCAGCAATGAAAAATAAAAACTATGAGAGTCTTATCCAAGTACGAGATGGCGAAACAAATGTGGATCTCTGGGCTGAGTTAGATAAAAAGGATGTAGTGAAAAACATCTTCCTCAGTGTTTTTGAAGAAGCCCATATTGGTTTCATTAAAATTAAGACCGACCTAGATCTTACAGATTTACAAAACATGGAGTTTTTTAAACAATTGCAAACTGAGGCCTTAAAAAACTAAATAGGCTTCATTTATTCATACTTGCAATAAAATTCAGCTGCGCACTGTCCACAGCTTTGCACTATCAAATTATCTACTAGAGTCTATACTCCTTTTCCCTATATTTGCGTAAACATATTCAGAACATGACAGCTGTTATTATTGACGATATGCCATTGGCAATTGCAAACCTAAGGCAGGATTTAGAGGATAATTTTCCTGATATAGAAATTATAGGCACTGCTGACGGTGTTGTCTCTGGAGCTAAGCTTTTGAAAAAATTAAGTCCGGATATTTTATTCTTGGATATAAACATGGATGATGGAGACGGATTTGATTTATTAGATCTTGTTCAAGAAAAAAACTTTCATGTCATCTTTACTACTGCATCAGAAGATTACGCAATTCGCGCATTTCAATATTCAGCAGCAGACTATCTACTAAAACCAGTAGAAGGAGATCTTTTAAAAAAGGCCATAGAGAAAATCAAGGAGACAACAGCAATTTCTTCAGAGCAAGTAGATATTATAAAGTCAAATTTGAAAGCAGAGCAATCAGACAGGATTGCTCTTAATACACAAAGCGAAATACGAGTTCTGGATTTTGATGAAATACAACGCTGCGAGGCCATGGATAACTATACACGGTTTTTTCTTTCAGATGGTTCTAAGATTCTTGTAACAAAAACGTTAAAGGAATTTGAAAAAACCCTACCAAGTAGTATTTTTATGAGACCACACCAATCACACATAGTAAATAAAACTAAAATTCAATCTTACATTAAAACAGAGGGAGGATATCTCTTACTGAAAAATGGCGATAGAGTGCCAGTCTCCGTGAGAAAGAAAAGTGAGGTAATGGAAGTTTTGTTGAACAAATAAGTAGATTTAATTTTTTTAATTCAATAAATTCTAATCAAATGAAAAATGTATTCAAAGCCTGTTTATGCATATGTATGCTAGGCATAATTGCTTGTAGTTCTGAAGACCTCACAACAGAAGTAGTAGGGAGCTACCTGGGAACGTACGAAGAGTTTGGTGACAATGGTTCTATTTCCTTTGATGAAACTGATATGACCATCACAAAAACTTCTGACGATGGGGTAAAATTCAATATATCCATTTTGGGACTCAGTATAAGTTTTGACGGGAATATGGTAAACCTGAATGAGGTAGACATCCCTACTACAACGATAGGTACTGCGACAGTTTCTGGATCTGCTAAATTGGAAGGAAGTAATATTAAAGTCCAATTTACAGATACGACTGGCAAAGAGGTTATTACTTACACAGGCACTAAGCAGTAAGAAGATTTAAAACGAAAAGGGGTCACTGAAAAGTGACCCCTACAATTCGGAACATATTACCCATGAACTCTTTTATAGACTACAACCTTCGTTGTATGATTTTACGGTAATTCTCACCTTACCATTTTTTAGTTTTTTTATTTCCACAGGATTATCAATACCCACCTTAATCCGCTCTACTTGACCTACATTGTCATTTATAAAAACGCTATTGTTCTTATAGCTTATTTTTTCATACTTCTCGCTCAGCATACTATGGAGGAGTTGGTATGCATCCATTACTCGTATGTTCTCTAGCTCTACTTCAATTTTAAATAAGTATGGATCATCGTATTTTTTAAGCACAGTACCTTCCGTCATTGCTTGGATTAATTTTGTTACCGTCCCTTCAAAAATTGTGTCAGGTGCACTGATATCACTATAGTGATTTTCAGTCCAAGCCATCAAAGGATAGATGAGATCCATGTCATCTACAGTATGCTCATAATCATAAGTAGGCGTAGCAAGCCTATTTAAGAATCCGTCAAAGACGTAGCCAGACAATCCATCGTATTCTACTTCTATCCATTTTCCTGCAACCCATTCTATTTGTTCATCAACTTCTGAACTTGAGTTTATAACTTTTACTGTTTCTCCAAATGGTATCACTTGTAAAAGTTTTCCATCAAGACCCGGAGTAGATCTCATTTTTAATCCGCTCTCCGCGCTTACATTCAAGAGTGTTCCTTCCTCAATATTTGTTCCTTTAGCTATAGAGATTATCATTGAACTAAAGAATAAGAACATTGCTATTTTTTTCATGGTTTATTTTTTTTAATGTGAATAATCAATCTTTACAATTCAAATATCAGTGAGATAAGTCCTGAAAACACGGGCTTTGAGGAAGTGTATAGGTTTTTCGAGAATTTGGAGGAATACAGTGCTCATGGGAGCTTGAAGGAAGAATTTCCCCCTAAAATATGTCTATCGTCTAAGATTTAATGTCTTCCCTTGGGCGTGCCCCTTCAGTCGTTTCACTCCCTCAGGGACCGGGTCATCCAGGGGTTCCGTCCTTCGCTATGCTCAGGACAGCTGCGCTCCCTTACTCCCCCTCACGCGGGCAGTTTTTGCAAATCATATAATGCACAGGTTTAGCACCTGACTTAGAGAAGAAGATCAAATTTTGATCGAAGGAATTATAGTTTTGACTTGAGGACTTCTAGAAATTCACTCATGACCATTGCTGTAGCACCCCAAAGTACATCATCAGAAAACGAAAAGTAAGGGACGTTTTTAATAATGCTATTGCGGATGTGAATATCTTTGACTTTCCTTGTATCGCTGTCTAGAAACAATTCTAGTGGCCAGGAGATAATGCGTTCAACTTCTTCATCTTCTTTGTCAAAATTTAAGTTCTCCTTACTTATGGCAACAAATGGAAACATTAAAAATTTGCTCACATAAACATAAAGTGAACTTAGGGAACCTACAATTTCATATGAAGTTTCGGAAATCCCAATTTCTTCAAAAGTTTCCCGCACTGCGCAATGCTGCAGCGAGATGTCTTCCTTGTCAAGTGCTCCACCTGGGAAGCTTATTTGTCCAGCATGTTTGTCTTGAGGATAGTTTGAGCTGCGCTTGATGAACACAACATGAGGTTTATTTTCTTTGAAGTGGATTAGAAGAAGAACGGCGGCTTTTTTATGGTCTTCAGGTATTATTCTGTATCCACCATCACCTACAGGAGACAATAACTTTTGCGCTTCCCAGCCAGGGAGATCTTGGCTAAGCATTTGCTTTAAGGACGCAATGTTTTTAAGAGGATCTATTTCTTGTTAGATTTTTTAAGATATTTCTCTAGTGCCATTGACATAGATGGTATTCCTGGCATTGGGGCTTTTATGTTGATTTTTAGTCCCATGTCTTCAACTGCTTTACTGGTAGTTTTCCCGTATACAGCCATACGTGTGTCATTCTGTTTGAATTTTGGAAAATTATCGTAGAGAGAAGTAATTCCTAGAGGGCTAAAAAAGATAAGCACATCATAAGTTATATCCGCTAGATCTGATAAATCGCTACTAACGGTCTTGTACATCATCGCTTCTTTAAAGTCAATTTCATTTTCTTCAAGAAAAGAGACGACGTCTTTTGAACCTAGGTTAGAAACGGGAAGAAAAAACTTCTCAGTCTCTTTATGCTTATTCAATGCACTTGCAAGGTCCGCCATTTTTCTTTCACCTATAAAGACTTTACGCTTTCTATAGACAATAAATTTTTGAAGGTAATTCCCAATACTTTCTGTTAAGCAGAAGTATTTAGTGCTTTGCGACATTTTGACGCGCATTTCTTCACAGAGTCTAAAGAAGTGCTCAATAGCGTTTTTGCTTGTAAATATGACAGATGAAAATTCATCTGGGCGCAGACGATTTTTTCTAAACTCCTTTTCCGTTACTCCTTCAACATGAATAAAGGGTCTCCAGTCAATCTGGAGTTTCCACTTCTGTTCTAGATCGAAATAGGGGGATCTATCAGGTTTTGGCTGAGACACAAGAATGGTTTTAATCTTCTTGTAACTTTCCTTATCATCGTTCACTTTAGTCTTGGTTCCTGCCATGTTTCCCCTTTCAGAATGTGTTATTGCTATAAATAATCAGTTAATATCTTGATCAAAACGAATACGGGGCCGATTTCGCAGGTGCAAAGATAAAGAAAATAATGAAATTTATTCCTAACCAAATATCTACTTGACAAAAGGACTGCACGAATAGTGCGTATAAGAAAGATTATCCCAAAGACTGCAATAGCAAGATATAGGGCAAATTGGGATAGTTTGCTTGACCCAAACGATATAAAAAAGTTTAATGGTAATAGCGCAAGGCCAGCACATATATTAAAAACCTCTATAGTAAAACTATATTGAGAGCTCTCCTTTTTAATGTCTTTAAACACCATCCCCAACACAAATAGAAAGAGATGTCTTATAAAATAGGCTAATAATAGCCCTATGAATATATAACTAAAAAGAAGTCCAGAATGCAGTTCTGTCTTGTCCTTGACAAAAAGAAAAATCAGCAAGGCAAGATTAATGAAGAAGAGAGAGTAGAGTAATAAAAATGCCGTTGACTTCCCATTATTGCTTTGCTTGTTTATCAGTTTCATATAATTCTCATTATATGTTGACCTGATAACATTGGTAATAGTATTTTTTGTAAACCCTATCACAAAAGCCAAAACTAATAAGCTTATAAACAAAAGGAGGAAAGGCAGATTGCGCTCAAGAAATTTCTTCTTTTCAGCGATCCTAATATTTGGGGTGGCTTTCTCAGATGTCTTTAATGATTCAATTGGCTTAGGATCTTTAATTGCGGTCTCTATCGTATTCTTTGTATCTCCTTCTTCATTCTTTGTGCTTTTGACTGCTTTCGCAGGTGCAGGTGTAAAACCTGTTTGCACTGATGTTTTCTTAATTTCAGAGCCAGCTAAGGGAACATGAGACACATCAAATGGGTTACTGCTCTTCGCAATCTCCTGAGATTTAGGTGCTGGGACTGTTTTTGAATTATTTGGTTTTGGGTTTGCTTTAGGAATATTAGCGGGAACAACAGCTGGAGATTCCACAACAGGGAGATCTTTTTTAATAGGATCAGCCTTAGGTTTTTCAAAACTACTTTCTTTTATAGCTGCTCCTTTTTTTCTATTCTTAATGTCAAATGGGTTTTGTGCTATTGCAGAGCAATACATTAATCCAAAGAGCAGAATGAATAAAAAACGATTCATGATGTAAAAGTACAGATTTTGTTTGATGTTAATAAGCTGTTAAGCGACTGTGATTTAAAGCTTATTCCATCTAAATTGCACGAGTTATATGACAAATGTACTTATTAGACGATTATTGATCCTTGGAAGCCTAGCTATTTTAGGCATAATCTTTATCCAAGGGTATATGGTCCTGAAGACATATGAGCTCCAGGATGATGAGTTCCATCTTAGTGCTACCACAGCGTTGAGATCTGTAGCTGAGCGCATCAGCAAGCTGTATAACACGGATTTGCCAAAGCAAAACCTAATTACCAGAAGGTCATCTAATTATTATGCTGTAAATGTCAATAGCGAAATAGATGCAAATGTGCTGGAAGACTACCTAATTCAAGAATTTGAGAAACATTCTCTAGAAACAGATTTTGAGTACGCAGTCTACGATTGCCAGTCGGATAGTTTACTTTATGGCAATTACTGCAATTTAACGGATAATAACAAAGAAGTAAGTTCCAGCGAAGGACTTCCTAAATTCAATGACCTTATTTATTATTTTGTTGTTAGATTCCCATCAAGAGGAAGCTTTTTATTGAGTAATATGTGGCAAACAATCTTGTTCAGCGCTATTGCCTTATTAGCCATTTTGTTTTTCGTGTATGCGATCACGATCATACTAAGACAAAAACAATTGACGGAACAGCAAAAAGATTTTATTAATAATATGACGCATGAATTTAAAACACCTATATCGTCTATAAAAATTGCCTCCAATGTCCTCGTTAACAATAAAGCAGTTCAAGCAGATGAACGCATGTTAGAATATGCCAATATTATTAAACACCAAAATGAGAGACTGAATAATCAGGTAGAGAAAGTACTTAATATTGCCAGATTAGAAAAAGATCAATTCAAATTGAATAAAGAGGATTTTAATTTGAATGCTGCGATTAGCACAATCGTTAATGAAGAAAAGATTAAGGTAGAAAAACATGGAGGCTCTATCTCCTTACTCGCCCATGATAAAGATATCACAGTAAATGCAGATAAGCTTCACTTTACAAATGTGATAAGCAATGTTATTGATAACGCAACTAAATACTGTGCAGAGGATCCTAATATTGTTATCAGCATTAGTAAAAAAGACAACAACGCCTCATTAATTATTAAAGACAACGGAATAGGAATATCCAAGGAAGACCAAAAGAAAGTGTTTAGTAAGTTTTTTAGAGTATCTACAGGAGACTTACATAACATAAAAGGATTTGGTCTAGGACTTCATTATGTGAAAACAATCTCAGATGCACATGGATGGAAGTTGTTACTGGAATCTGAAGAATCTGTGGGGACACAATTAGAATTCACATTGCCAATTATAAATTCATAAGTATGGAGCAAGATAAACAAGCAAGTATATTTTATGTTGAAGACGACGAAGTCTTAGGCTATCTTACTAAAGACAACCTCGTATTAAATGGGTATGCAGTTAGTCATTTCCTAGATGGGAAATCTGCACTCAAGAATTTCTCTGGAGCAGTCCATGATATTTGTATAATAGATGTCATGCTTCCAGAAATGGATGGATATACATTGGCTGAAAAAATAAGAGAAAAGAACAAAGAGATACCTATTATTTTCCTTACTGCAAAATCTTTGAAAGAAGACAGAATAAAAGGTTTGCAAATTGGTGCAGATGACTATATCACAAAACCCTTTAGCATTGAAGAGCTCATTTTAAAAATAGAGATATTTCTAAAGAGAAAATACATTCACAACGAGAATAAGGCTTCAATTATTAATATTGGAAATTATGTATTTGATCACGATAATCTTATGCTGGGAATTGGAGATAGTGAAAAAAGCCTAACACAGAAAGAAGGAGACTTACTAAAACTTCTTACTGAGTTTGAAAATAAAATTGTTAAAAGGAATGTGATCTTAGAACGTCTTTGGGGAGAAAACGATTATTTCCACGGAAGGAGCATGGACGTGTTTATAAGCCGCTTAAGGAAATACTTAAAAGAAGATCCCTCAATTAAAATTGAAAATGTGCACGGGGTAGGGTTTAGATTTTTGAAACAACAAAATGAATAGGATTATTCATTCTCTTCAGCTGTATCAAGTTTGATAACTCTGACAGTTTCTATTTTCGTGTCACTCACAGATTCTAGGATATATTTATATCCATCAAGTTCAATTACAGCGCCAGGCTCTGGGATACTACCAGATGTCATGACCAGATAGCCAGATAAAGTCTGGTACTCCCCATCTGGAATATGAATGTTCTCATATTTTTCAACAATAGTATCAATCTCTAAACGTCCAGAGAATACATATTCATTTTCATTGACCATAATATCAATGAAATCTTCATGATCATGTTCATCCTCAATTTCTCCAAAGATTTCTTCAAGAATATCTTCTAAGGTAATTATACCACTGACACTGCCATACTCATCCACAACACAAGCAATTGTAACATTGTCTCTGATAAATTGTGACATAAGATCTTTAAGGTTCATTGCCTCAGGAACAAAAGGAATGTCCAAAAGCAATTTTCGGATTGTTTTCTTATTAGAGAAGAGTTGCTGATGGTGAATGTAGCCCAAGACATTTTCAATGTCATTTTCGATAACAATAATTCTTGAATGTCTCTCTTTTTTAAAAAGCTCTACTAATTCATCTAAGCCTGCCATTTGGTCAATAGCAACCACCTCCGTCCTGGGGATAAGACAGTCTCTCACTTTTTGTTGGTTAAGTGTAAGGGCGTTTGTCAAAATCTCTTTGTCAATGTCTGAGTCTTCTTCAGCAAGGTTCTCTGAAATATAATTTTCAAGATCCACACGGGTAAGAGCGATGTCTATTTTATCAATAGGAACTCTCACAATATATTTTAATAAAAAATTAGAAAGCCCTGTCAATATGTAAGTGGGTATGCTTAATAGATATTTGAAAAAAACAAGTGGGTATGCAAAAGCATGTAACAACTTATCTGCGAATAATCTACAAAGCGTTTTTGGTAAGAATTCACCAAAGATTAAAACTACAACCGTTATAATCAACGTGTAGGTTAAAAGAGAGAATACTCCGTCACCAGTAAAAGGAACGATAAGAGGCTCTATCAGTTTTGTCATTAAAGATGTAAAAAGAACAAGAGCAATATTATTTCCTACTAGCATTGTAGAAATAAACTCTTTCGGCTTTTCATAAAAAGAGGCTAGAATCTTTGACCTTCTTGTATCATCATCCTTTTTTAATGCGACACTTAATTTATTCGCAGAAATGAAAGCAATTTCAGATCCCGAAAAAAAAGCGGAAAGCATTAAGAAAATAATGATGACTATGATTAAGCCCATTGATTTATTGATTTGTATGATGCGAATTGCTTAAATAAGGAAGCAATTACCTATTAGGTTCCAATTTTTTTGCCAAGTTTTCAAATTTCTTTACCCCTGAGAACCTTTTTTTGAGTTCAAACTTTGTGAACTCCTGATTTGCTACTAGTCCAAAGCCAAGTATAGTATCCCCTCTAGAGGGTTGCATAATCTTAACTGCACGTTCTGTATAAATAATTTCTTGCGCTTCATCCCAGACTATTTCTGCTGTACGTAACTTGTCTTTTCTTGAATTATACACAACAACATCGTCCTCAGCATATATTTTTCCATCATCTTCTTTGCGTATGGCATAGTTAGCATCCATCCAGGATTTTTCTCTACCCTGTTTGTCAAAAAATGTAACATGAAGACCCTTAGGAAATTCGTCAATATTTTCATTTTTTCCTACATACCTAATCATCAAAGGACTTTCAATAATCAGTTTAACGTGGGAAGAATCACTATAAAGAATTTGTACATCCGTAGCAATTTCTGTATTAAGGTTTGATTCGCCTAACAAGGCTTCTACCTCATCTAAGTTATTACTACAAGCGCTTTGTAAAACCAAGAAAGTTATCAGGATTCCAATTCTCATTTCGCTAAGGTGACATTTCCTTTAAAAAGACAAGTAATGTTTCCTACAAATCGAATGTTAGACGTCCAAGTAAACACTCCTGGATTAGAAGGTTGTTTATTGAAGGTTCCGTCCCAACCATCCTGTGGGTCATTAATAATTAGATTTTCATTAAAGAAAACTAGATTGCCCCAACGGTCATAAATACTAAGATCCTGAATAGCATCCACGCCTTTGCCTACAAAAATTGTAAACCTGTCATTTCTACCATCATTGTTAGGAGAGAATATATTAGGCGCATATACGCGTTTCACAAGGTCTGCTCTAATAGTTACTTCGTCAATTGCCGTACATCCATTCTCATCCGTTACAGTAACTGTATATGTCGTTGTTGCTCCTAAGAAAATAGGATTTGGACAATCAGTACAACTCAATCCTTCTGCCGGCGACCACATATATGTGAGCATGCCTGTTCCATTTGTAGGCGTCGCATTCAGATTTAACGGGTCTCCTAATTCAATTTCCATGTCTTCTCCCGCATATACACTTAACTCTAATGGTTCGCTAATATTGACAATGACTGAGTCTAAACAACCTTTTATATCTTGTACGTAAATTTGATATTGTCCATCTTCCAGACCGTTAAATAGAGTATTCGGAAGAAAATTTACACCATCCAAACTATACAGATATTGTGGATCACCAGCAATTCCTGTTGCAGTAATTGTACCATCCGTGGAGCCAAAACATGAAACGTCCGTAGCAAAACCTGCAAGGTCTAAAGTGGAAATATCAGCACAACATGGTTCTATATAGAAGTCAAGAATCTCGGTCACCGTACATCCTCTATCAGACGTAATAGTAAGTGCAGCAATCTTATCACCAAAAGAATCATAGACAACATCATGAGGTCCAATACCCGTTGCAAATGATGGGGTAGCACCAGCTCCAAAATTCCAAACCCACTCTACAATTTGGTCCGTATTTGAAAGAGAGGCATCATTAAAAATTATTGTTTTATCACATTCAAATATTTGTTCTACGGTAGGCAGTGTTAATTCAAAATCAGCTTCTGGACCAAGGAAGGTTCCAGTACCGCCAAACTCAACTCCAAAGCCAAAACCAGATTGGCTAAAGTTGTTTATTATTATACCATAACTCTGGCCTGCTATCATATCTAATGGAGCAACAAAGTTATTATCACCAGGCGAACAACCCGCAGTTTCTGAGACATCCGTTTCTCCTTCTCTAAGACCTGTTGGTCCAAAACAAGGACTACTATTCTGATTTGCCGTTTCACCAGATAACATACACCGTACACCTATTCTATTGTTACAGTCAGTCAAACCACCTGGTAACTCATAGACTACAAAATCTAAATCTTCATCTGGAGCTGATGTGTTGTTAGGTGTAAGTGTAAATGTGAGCGTACCAGAATCCTTACAAGTCCACACATACCACACGGATGCTCTCTCTGCATCTTGGCCCGTCCCAACACATGGGCCGGTAAGTTCATTCTGAATTGATCCCGTACTATTTAAATTTGCAACCTCAAAGGAGGATTTATCACATAACACAACTGCATCAGGACAATCAGATTCTGGACTTGGTATGGGAATAAAAGAATTTATACATAAACGAAATTCACCCTCTCTGCCATCTCTACCATCTACACGTAAATAGTAAACTTGACCTATGACTACGGTTTCTAAAGTGAGGTCCGCAACAGAAGTACCTGCAGAAATACTGTTACATGCGACTTCAGTTAAGTTTCCGCAAAACCCTTCAAAAACTTCAATTTGCGGATTTACAAGGCCGTTAGGGGCAAAGGAACCGTCAAGATTTATGTACACAGAAGGTGCAGTAGGAACAAAAGTGAACCAAACATCATGTTCAGCACCTCCAAACCAACAAAAAGGAATAGCCTCTGCAGAAAGAGTAGCATTTCTGTTGCTGAACTCACTGTCTCCTGAACAATAATCAGAAACAGCCCCTAAAGCAGTAGCTGTAATACATTCGTCATTTAACGCCTGGGAAAATGCAGTGCCACCTAGGCAAAGTGTACAAATAATTGGTAGTATAAATCTTCTCATCTTGAGCTCGTATTTGAATCTTAACACAATATTACAACAGTTTAGATACCATTAATAATATAAATGCTTTCTCTTAATTCCTTTTAAATTGCAAAGATTTGCTATTTACGACAAGTAATTAAGAGTATTTAATTGAATTTTAAGCCTTTTTGATGCTATATATAGTACCCACACCCATTGGAAACCTTGGAGATATAACTCTCAGAAGTATAGAAACGCTGCAGGCAGTTGACTATATATTATGTGAAGATACCCGCGTAAGCAGCAAATTACTTAACCATTTAGGGATAAAGGCTAAACTTTCTGCCTTCCATGCACACAACGAGCACCACAGATTACAAAGTCATATTGAAGCACTTAAAAATGGTCAAAACATAGCTTTGATCTCTGACGCAGGGACTCCAGGCATTTCTGATCCAGGATTTCTCCTTGTAAGAGAGGCGCACAAAGAAAACATTGCCTTGACCGTACTTCCAGGTCCCACTGCACTCATACCAGCTTTGGTGGCGTCCGGCATTCCTTGCGATAAATTTTTCTTCGAAGGCTTTTTACCTGTCAAAAAGGGTAGGAAGACACGATTAGAATTTTTACTTTCTATAAATTCAACTGTTATATTGTATGAATCGCCACACAAGCTTTTAAAAACACTTGAGCATATAGTAGAGTACTTTGGAGGGGATAGAACTATTTGCGTGACTAGAGAAATTTCCAAAATTCACGAAGAAGTGCGAACCTCTAGCGCTGAAAATATGTTAGAAGAATACAAAAGTCGACCCAAGGTCAAAGGAGAAATTGTTATTGTAATCGCTGAAAAAGCAAAAAAGAATGGCATTTAATGCATTTTCAATAATTTGTTTGTCAACGGGAGTTGCAGTTTATATAATCACATTATTCGTTGAAAGAGTACCTCCTAAAAAGATAAATTCCGTCTATGGATATAGGACAAGACGTTCTAAGAAATCTCAGACACATTGGGATTATGCACAAAAGTACTCCACAATTCAGATGAAAAGAGCAAGCCTAGGAATGATTCTTTTAGGTCTCTTAGGTAAATTTTTAAACCTAAATAATGAACTGGAACCTATCTTAGGTATGGCTATTGTACTGATCTTAACGCTTGCTCCTCTCTTTGTAACAGAGCTGGAATTAAAGAATAAATTTCCAGAGGAATAAAATATATCTGATTTTGTCTTAGATTTTTAAGACCTTTGTGCTAACCAACCTTTAAGCACAGTCTGTGCGACCAGCAATATCAAACGCAAATAGAAGGAAATAGAATACGTAGAAGAAACAATCCATGAGAAGTAAACGAAACTTTAAGAGAAAAAAATTAACCACAGGAGATTTAGAGCAGAAAGTATTTAGGATCTTTTTAAGATCCCCAAAGAAACGCTTTAATGCATCCCAGTTATCCAAAAAATTAAAAGGAGTAAATTCTCCAGATGCCTGTCAACATGTTATTAACAAATTAGAAAAAGACGGAAAACTTTATCAAGTACAAGAAGGAAAATATCGTCTAGATAAATTTGCGGCCCAGGATGCAAAACAAAAAATACCAAAACAAAAATTTACAGGCAAGGTGGACCTTGCAAAATCAGGAGCAGGCTTTATCGTTGTAGATAGTCTTGAAAAAGATATTTATGTAGCAGAGAAGAATCTCGCAGGTGCTATGCATGGCGATACCGTTATTGTCAGTGCTGCTATGAAAGATAAGAGAAGGAGAATAGAAGGTAAGGTCAAAGAGATCACACATAGAGCGCTCAAATTTGTAATGGGAACGTTCAAAGAAAACCCTAAGTATGGGGTGGTAGATTCAGCAATGAAAAAGTATCCTATTGAAATTCATATTAATCCAGAGGATTATAATGGCGCTAAGGATGGAGATAAAGTACTCGCAGAAATTACGAGCTACGGGAAAGCACAAAATAAATCCCTCTGGGGAAACGTGAATCGTTTAGTTACTGATATGAACGACAACGATTTCATAATGAATTCAATTCTCATTGAGAGTGGATTTGAAATTGATTTTCCTCCAGCAGTGATGGCAGAGGCAGAAAAAATTCCAATGGAAATTGCAGAGCATGAATTGGAAGGAAGAAGAGACTTTAGAGGGATAACAACATTGACTATAGATCCAGATACAGCACAAGATTTTGATGATGCACTATCATATGAGGTCTTAGAAAATGGAAATATTGAAATAGGAGTACACATTGCAGATGTTACGCACTATGTAATACCTGGAACGGAAATAGATAATGAGGCTCTATTTAGATCAACATCGGTTTACCTTGTTGATAGAGTAGCACCCATGTTACCGGAGAAGCTGAGTAACAATCTCTGCTCACTTGTTCCAAATAAAGACCGTTTGAGTTTTTCTGCAGTTTTTACCTTTGATAAAAACGATAAGGTAGTGGACCGTTGGTTTGGAAAAACGGTTATACACTCAGACAGAAGGTTTACTTATGAAGAGGCGCAAGAGATTCTAGAAAACAAAGAAGGGGAATTTGCTACGGAACTTTTGAAAATGAATAAGATTGCATATTCTTTGAGAAAGGCAAAATTCAAAAATGGTGCTATCGCGTTTGAATCACCTGAATATAAATTTAAATTGGATGAGAACGCAGTACCAGTCAGTGTCTTTGTCAAAGAAAGAAAAGATGCACATTTAATGATTGAGGATTTTATGCTCCTTGCTAATAAAGAGGTCGCAATCTTTTTAGACAAGAAGTCAGAGCAGGAAGTGCCTTTTGTGTATCGTGTGCATGATGAACCAGATCCAGATAAATTGATGGATTTTAAATCCTTTGCCAGAGAATTAGGTGTTGAGCTGTTGATTGATACACCAAAGCAGATTTCAAAATCATTCAACGCATTGGCAAAACAAGCAAGAGAGAACGAAGAATTAAAAATTTTAGAACCCTTTGCAATCCGTACAATGTCTAAGGCAGCATATTCTACAGACAACATTGGACACTACGGATTAGCATTTCAATTTTATGCACACTTTACTTCACCTATTAGAAGGTATGCAGATGTACTCGTACACAGAATATTGCACGATAATCTAAAGAAAACAAAGAGATGGGATAAAGAAGCTTTGGAAGCAAAGTGTAAGCACATTTCTAAAAAAGAACGAGATGCCATGACTGCGGAGAGAGACTCTATTAAGGTCAAGCAGGTGGAATATATGTTGGATAAGGTAGGAGAGACATTTGAAGGCAGCATTAGTGGAATTATCGACAGAGGAATTTTTGTTCAGGTAACAGACGGTAGGGCAGAAGGGCTTATTGGCTTTGACAAGTTTAACGAAGTCTTTGAGTTTTTTGAAGGTAAACTAAAGGTGAAGGGGAAAAGCTCTGGAAAGATTCTAAAAATGGGTCAGAAAATTATGGTTAGAGTAATAGACGTAGACATGAGCAAACGACAGATAGAGTTGGA
>CALCMJ010000110.1 GCA_937967615.1 uncultured Saprospiraceae bacterium | reverse complement strand
TGTCATCAGATTTAAGGTAACCATATCGTCCTTGAATAATGACCTCAGTGCAAGTCATATTCCTACCAATTCTCTTCATAGTTCTACAAAATTTTTCAAAGTTGATGTCTGTAAAACATCCTTTTAATTTTCATGTTATGCCTAATGGGGGAGAGCATGACTTTACCTTTGTAGTAGAATTGTTTGATGTAAATGATGCTACAAATGTTTATAGCAGCATAGACATTAGATTGAATACAAAGACATCTACATCTACGGAAGATGAGGAATTGAATGAAAAACTTACTGTATATCCAAATCCTACAGCGGAGACATTCAAAATTAAAAATGATAAAAGAATTGCTAGCTTAGCTATATATAATATCGTAGGAAAGCAAATTGAAAAGTTTGAACATACTTCTGGAAAAGAGTACAACATAGGAAAATTGAGGAAAGGTGTTTATTTAGTGCGATTGTTCGATGAACAAGGCAATGCAATAAAAGCACTTAGATTAAGTAAAAAGTAATTAAAAAATACATGATTTAAAAGCCTCTTCAGTAATGAAGGGGCTTTTTTTATGCATTATAGCCATATTGCCCACCTGATTAATAGATAAAAACGTTTTCGTCGATAATTATGCTTCATTGGTATAGTACTATGCAATGCTGGTGTACTATGTATTGCATAGTAGTAAAACATAGCTTAGATTTGTGAAAGAACAGATAGAGAAACATGAAACTAGAAAATATGAAAGCACAAATGAGGAAAGGAGTTTTGGAACTCTGTGTTTTATTATTGTTAGAACATACAGAAGCTTACCCATCTGATATAATTAAACAGTTGAAGGAATCAAAACTGATCGTAGTGGAGGGTACACTTTATCCATTGCTTAATAGATTAAAGAATTCTAGCTTACTAAGCTATCACTGGAAAGAATCTAAAGCTGGACCTCCGCGCAAGTATTATTTTATAACCCAGGATGGTAAAGAGGTGCTCACTGAAATGAGAGGAACATGGAAAGAACTAAACCACGCAGTAGATAGTACAAATAAATAGAATTAATATTCAGCTCGATAACTAACCATTAAATAAAGCTCTATAACAACCAACTAAAAAAATAAGAATAAATGAAAAAAGTAGAAAATATCAATCTAGGAAACATCAAGTTTGTGATTGATCATGATGCATACGATAAACTGGAAAATTATTTGGAAACAATTGAACGTCATTTTAAAAAGTCAGAAGGTTGCGAAGAGATAATGGAAGATATTGAAATCCGTATGGCCGAGCTTTTTCAAGAAAGTTTGAATAATTCTGGAACAATTATTACTAAAAAGAACGTAGATGAGGTTATAGTCATTATGGGGACACCAGAAGATTTTGGTGCAGCATCAAGTAATCATTATACAGAGGCACAAGATTTTGGAAATCACAATAGAAGATATAGAGGCAAGCGTTTGTTTAGAGATCAAGATGAGACAGTTATAGCTGGGGTTTGTTCTGGTTTAGCAGCATACTGTGGAATCTCTGATCCGGTAATTATGCGAGTAATCTTTGTTATTGCTACGGTTGTATTTGGACTACCTATTATAGCTTACGCAGTCTTATGGATGATCACGCCTATAGCTAAAAATGCAAATGATAAATTGGCAATGAAAGGCGAGCCAATCAATGTGGAAAATATCTCGAAACAAGTAGAAGATGAACTATATAAATTAAGAGATACATTGGAGGAGGTAGGAAAATCCTTTAGTACCAAAAAAAAAAAGATGAGGATTAAAAGAAAAAGTATTGCTCCATTTCGAAATGGCTATCTACTCTAGAGCTTCTTTAATTTCTTTCCCCATATATATAAGAGTGTTCCCTTCAGTGATTTCTAGGTTTGGTATTTGTGATGTGATTACATGGAAAATATCATCCTTGTCTTTTAATAACACTGGAATTGTATTTTCCACTTTATACATCGCTCCCAATGCATTTTCAAATTCTTCTTTAGTATTGACAAGTTTTTCATGTAAAAGCGGGTAGTCCCTTGCTACTTCACTAAAGTTGATATAGTCATCTGTATTTGAAAACAATCCATCAACAGGATTATTGTTAGAGTCATTCATTTCATCAACAGACACAAGGCGGTATGCACCATTTTCACCAAAGCTGTTCTTGTATTTATTGATTACGTATTTATTGACATCAGTACTTCCTGTAAGTGCTAGAATATATCCCATATTACTCAGCTCTAGATTATCATCCATCTCGTCCTTATATACATTAGCCTCGTATGCCCTTAGGCCCAATTCTACTGATTTCTCCACATTGGATGCATTGCTATCAATCAAAGCAACTTCACGTCCATTTTCATCTAAATATTTTGCTAATAATCTGGCTGCTTTGTTAGCTCCAACGAATAGTATACCGTCAGTCTTGCTGTTAGAAACACCAAGTAGGCTAGCCATGAGTTTTGCTGTGGTTGCATTCAGAAGTACAGTTCCTAATACGATCATAAATACTAGAGGTGTAATATATTCAGCACCTTCATATCCCAAGTCGACAAGTTTAAGCCCAAACAAGGAAGCTATCCCAGCAGCAACTATTCCCCTAGGTCCTACCCAGCTTATAAAAAGTTTTTCATTTAAACTGAGTGTTGAAGGACGTGTACTTAAAAAGACACTAGCAGGACGTAAGACGAAAACAACAAAAGCAAATATTGAAATACACCTCCAATCTAATAGGAGCTGCAAGTCTTTTATATCTATGTTTGCTGAAAGCAAAATAAAAAGAACTGAAATCAAGAGTACACTTAAGGATTCTTTAAAATACAGTATCTCTTTTATATGTGGAACGTTCTTCATGTTCCCTAGTATCAATCCCATGACTACGATTGTAAGTAGACTAGAATCGTGAACAATAATTCCTGAACCAACAAATGTTGCCAATACAATCGCTAATGTAAACACATTGAGTAAGTAGTGCGGGACCCAATTTTTCACGATAAATATCCTGAGTGTGTGGGCTGCAAAGAATCCTAGTGAGCAGCCAACTAAAGCTATTTGAATAAATTGAATAAAGGCATGTTGGGTAAAATGATCACCACCAGAAGAACCAAGAGAAATAATAAATTCGAAAACTAAAACAGCGACTAAGGCACCTATGGGATCTATAAGTATTCCTTCCCACTTAAGAACATTGGCTACATCTTTTTTAAGTGGGACGTTTCTCAATATAGGCGCAATTACCGTTGGACCAGTAACAATAATTAATCCAGCGAATAAAAATGAGATTGTCCAAGGAAGATTGAGAATAAAGTGAGTAAATATTGATGCGCCAATAAACGTAACGAGTGCTCCAAGTGTAATTAAATTAAAAATGGAGGGACCTATTCCTTTAATTTCATCTCGTTTTAAAGTCAGTCCCCCTTCAAATAGAATAATCCCAATCGCTAGTTCTACAAAATAGAATAGATTACTTCCTGGAAAAAGACCTGAATTGCTACCCTCATTCCAAATAGGTTCTAGCCATTTGTTGCCTGATTCTGTGTAAAACGTAGAAAATGGACCTACAGCCAAACCTATCAGTATTAAGGGGAGTATTGCTGGTACTTTGAGTTTCCAAGCTAACCACTGCGCTAATATTCCTAAAATAACTATACTTCCTAACTCAACCATTGTGTTGTTTTTCTTCTGCCTCAAATATCCCATTTTCTTTTTTTAATGCAGAATATATGACCCTAAACAATGCAGCTTTTGTTTAGTTTTGCAGCTTTAATACGTAAGATTTGTCAATAGAACAGGAAATAGAGAAGAGAAAGACCTTTGGGATAGTTTCTCACCCAGATGCGGGAAAAACAACTTTAACTGAAAAGTTGCTTCTTTTTGGTGGCGCCATACAGATTGCTGGGGCAGTAAAGTCCAATAAGATTAAAAAACATGCTACTTCAGACTTCATGGAAATAGAGCGCCAAAGAGGAATATCTGTTGCGACCTCAGTGATGGCATTTAATTACGCAGGTAAAAAAATAAATATTCTTGATACTCCAGGTCACAAGGATTTCGCTGAAGATACATATAGGACTTTAACTGCTGTAGATAGTGCAATAGTTGTCATTGATGTTGCCAAGGGAGTGGAAACACAAACTGAAAACCTAGTAAAGGTATGTAAGATGCGTACTACTCCTATGATCGTTTTTATCAATAAACTGGATAGGGAAGGTAAGGATGCTGTAGAATTACTTGACGAGATTGAAGTAAAACTGGGACTTAAAGTATGTCCATTGTCATGGCCAATAGGTATGGGGCAGAGATTTAGAGGAGTGTATAATATGTATGAAAATAAGCTTGTGCTTTTTTCACCGCATGGCAAGCAAAATGAAGAGAATCTCATTACGATTGAAGATTTAAGTGATAGCATTCTAGAAGAGAAAGTGGGGGAGGAACTAGCTGCGGAATTGCGCGAAGAAGTTGCAGTTGTAAAGGGTGTTTATCCTGAGTTTGATAAAGAAGCATACCAAAGAGGCGAATTGTCACCCGTATTTTTTGGAAGTGCGCTAAATAACTTTGGAGTAAAAGAATTGTTGGATTGTTTTGTAGAGATCGCTCCGTCTCCTCTTCCCAGAGAAACTGAAGAAAGAATGGTAGAACCTGCTGAACTTGAATTTACTGGATTCATCTTCAAGATTCATGCTAATATGGATCCAAAGCACAGAGACAGAATTGCATTCTTAAGAATATGTTCTGGTGTTTTTAAACGGAATACTAACTACCAGCATATCAGGCAAGCTCGTAAAATGAAATTTTCAAATCCTACTGCCTTTATGGCATCAAAGAAAACAGTAATTGATGAAGCTTACCCGGGGGATATTATAGGGCTTTATGATTCTGGTAATTTTAAAATTGGTGACACTTTAACGGAAGGAGAAGATTTACATTTTAAAGGCATTCCTAATTTTTCTCCAGAGCAGTTTCGTTTTGTTAATAATGCAAACCCTTTGAAATCAAAACAACTTGCTAAGGGTCTTGATCAGTTAATGGATGAGGGAGTGGCTCAATTATTTACCAAAGAGAATAATAATAGAAAGATAATTGGCACAGTGGGTGCATTACAATTTGAAGTTATTCAGTACAGATTAGAAAAAGAATATGGTGCAAGTTGTAGCTATGAGCCTATAAATCTTCATCAAGCATTATGGTTAAGTTGGAAAGACGATACTAAATTCAATGAATTTAGAAAAAGAAGGATTCAGTATATTGCTAAAGATAAAGACGGGAGATTCGTATTCTTAGCAGAGTCAGCTTATATACTTAATTCTGTTATGGAAAATAATCCTGATATAAAATTTCATAAAACAAGTGAATTCTAAGTATGCCTAGCAATACTATTCATGTGTATAGTTTATAGTTGTACTGGTTTGATTATTTAGAATATTCAACTCCTCATTTTCTACATCTTTTATGTGTGCAGTTAAATTGGTAATCCCATCTGTTTTAAGTGGATTGTGTACGATGGTAAAACCAATTTGAGAAGTATTACCTGCAGCTATTGGAACATTGCTTGTCCAGATATGATAATTAAGGTCACTGGCATCATAAGTCCAGTTAGAATTTTCCAAATCATTTCCTAACATGCTTGTCAGGGAGGTGTCAAAATTGAGCATCATTTTGTTATCCTTTGATAAGGACAATTTTATTTCATTGGTACTCGCTGATATTCCTCCAAGTTCAATTGCACTAAGAACTACATTAATAGTTGTAGACCCATTTGTTTGTGTTGTTGAGCTGGCCATTGAAATTCCAAAGTCTATTTGCGTAAATCCTTCTAGTTCTACAACATAAGAATCTACAGAAATACCATCTTCTGAACCGCTCCAATCAGATGCAAATAAAACTCTTGTTCCTTTTGGGCTAATCACTGCGTGGGGTTCTCCCCAATAATCAAATTGGTCTTCATCTGATCTATGATGTGCTATCCTACATATTTTAATGTTGTCAGGGTCAGCGTATGCAATTATTATTTCTTGATCTAAGAGGTCTTGTCCATCGCGATCATATCCCATCATAGAAGCGGTTAACCATCCTCCTTCTGTATTGTTATGTGCCAAGGCAGATATATGCGTACCGGATTGCGGATAGCCATAATCGCTGTCTGGCAAGAGTGGTGTACATACGCCAGTTGAAATATCATGTGCATTTACAGTAGAAAGACATCCACCATTGGGACCTTGGGCAAATGATATTGCAAAGTATGCATCATTTCCATTTGCCAGTTTTCCAATACATGAATGTTCGCTACCTGTTGCCACGTTCATTGTACTTAGGTAATTACCTTCCGCATCGTAAACATCGTCGCGATGTGTGAATTTTGTTCCGCTTGGACTTGGGTTGGGCGCTGTCCAAGCTAAGTCGGTTATATTAAAGCTTGTCAGTTCTTCACTTGCAATATTATAAGAATAACAAACAGTGTTACCGCATCTAAAAGTTATAATATTAGAGTCCCAAGACATCATTTGAACGTCGTTTCCAATCGCTACATTTGGGCATGAACTTATATTGCCTAGATCTACCAAGACGTTTTTTAACTGCGTACTGACATGATACTCTATAAGTTCATTCGTAGAGTTGTCTACATAGAAAAATTTATCAGGATCATAAAAGTGCCAAAAAATATCTTCTAGATCAGTGGGGTTTATATCATCAAGATTTCTAATAAAATTATAGCTCATACCATCGAGAAGAATATGTCCTGTTCCGCCACCCTGGTATAGGATCATTAAGGATTCATCTGCATTCCATGCTTGTACAGTGCTGTACATAGGAACAATGAAATTCCCATCAGCAGCATTCGAAATTCTTCTAATTGTGGTCCCAAAAGATGGATCTACCACTGTTGCTAGATATGCAGGCTTACTAAGTGCTTGCATTGGATGTGGATCCAGATCATTGACGATCAAACCTTTTGTAAGATCTTGAGCAGTTAAAAAAGTGGAAGAGCCTAAAAGAATGATTATGATTATATACTTCATATCTTCTAGTTAAATAGCGGAATACTTAAAAGTAAGAAAGTGAACAAGAAATGTACTAAGGGTTTTTCCTTAAATGGTGTGGATTAACGTTAAAGTTTTTTGGAAAACGAGGCTAGATCAAGTCGGATGCCAACGTGATTAGTGCCACCGGCTAAGTGATAGTTGCCTACTCCGTAGTCAAGGCTAAACCTTTTAATCTTTATCCCAAAGCCCATAGAAAAACCACTCAGACTGCGAAAATCACTCACGGATAATTCTTGTCTCATAAGATGATTGTAGGCTAGTCGGATTTTAACGGTTTCGTTTTTACCGAATAGAAATTCTCCATTGAAAATTAGATGTCTAAATGCGTTGTCTATGTTTTTGTTAAAAGCACTTTTTTCATTTGTTTCACCAAGAATATCTACTTCCTGTCTGTCTGGATCATCATACCTTATTGTCCACTGATCCAATCTCTGCCCAACAATTGTAAATCGGAAGGGGAGATGTTGTAATCTATTTGAATAAGCAATTTGGACATCGAAGGGAAGATCTTTTTCTTCAGTATTAAATTGCGAAAGTTGAATACCTATATTTTTAATTACCAGGCCTATCGAAGATGAGGAGTTTGGTTTACTATAAAATACTCCCAAGTCACTTGCTATACCACTTGCCGAATAAGATTCTAAGGAAGAGCTAATATAACGGAGCAGAACACCTAGCCTGATACGTTCGTTCATTTGTCTAGAGACTCCAAAATTAATTGCAGCTTCTCTAGAAGAAAATTCGCCCTGTATATTTCCTATTTCGTCTGTTAAGGAAAATGTACCATAATTTATATATTGAATTCCAAATACAGCTGTAAGATCTTGGTAATCCAAATTATGTGCATAAGCAAATGTTCCATTGCTGATGTTTGCAAAATTAAAATCATGATTAAAACTAACAAGTCTATGGCTAGTAGAATCTAAGGCTGCAGGATTATTCAAGGCCAATGATGGATCTGTGTCTTGAATACTTATTAGTATACCACCAAGAGCAGTAGATCTTGCAGAAGAGGGTAAACGTAAGAATTCAAAATTTGTTAATCCGCCTATCTGTGCTTCCAGAGAGAAACACGTTAATAAACAAATAAGAATTATACTATTTTTAATCATTCTCCCTCAAATAATTGGATGGGTGTTATATCCCCCTGTTCTAAAGTCCAGACAGTTTGACAAATGGATGATGAATCACACATCATCTTTTTAATAAGGACGCCTTCTTTATTATAGTTGAGGAGCAGTCCTACTTCGTTTTCACCATTCAAATATACGCCTTCCCATTTTTTATTTCCACTTTCATGATACTCAACAAAAGGTCCGTTTTCTTCATTATTCTCAAAGTTGACTTCTTCCATTAGCTTCCCTGATTCAAAGTATTTCACTGAATTGCCAGAAATGACTCCGTTTACGTATTGCATTACGAGTTCCATTTTGCCAGATGGATAATACGTTTTATATTCACCATGTAGCTTATCAGTTTTGTAGTGCTCTTTAATTTCTGCGTTCCCGTTTTCATAAAAAATTGTTCGTTCTCCATCTAGAAGACCATTTATGTAATTAGCAGTCTCTAATTTTTCACCCCCTGGTCTAAAACTTGTGTACAACCCGTTTTTTATGGAATCCTGAGTTATTGAATAACGTTCACTTAGACCTCCATTTTCATGATAGGTAGTAATTTCAGGTTCGGTTTTGCAGCTATAAATTAGGCATGCAATGAATAGAACAACAGATATTTTACGCATAGCGATAGTTTTATAATAATAACGCTATCATATAAGCTATCATTATGTAGACAAAGAAGTTTTTAGTGCGGAGTACTAAAAGAAAGTAGCTCTTTTGTCTTCTATTTTTACTAATTTTTTCAAAGCTTGAATCAAGCTTCCAGCAACACCTGTTCTTGCTGCATTTTGTGCAGTTGAACGTAATGCAGGAAGATTTACAGCTGGACCTGGATCAGTTTTGCTAATTGTTTGCACGGCAAATAATCCACTCCCTCCCACAACAGTTTTAACTGGACTATTTGCAGCATTAGCCATTGCTAAAGAATAGACTTTTTGCTCAGTGCCTATTCCTTGTATAAAACCAGAAGTAAGATTAACGCTTGCTGTATCTACACTTACCCCGTACTGAGCAGCGATGCTTTGTAGATCTTTTCCAGCCACAGTTTGTGCAGCTAGTTCACCTTTTTTGTTATTCAATACACTATTGAAAATTCTATCTCTTGCGGTGGCAACACTAATAAGCCCCTTAGCTTGGATGGATTGTAGTGAAGCGACAACATATCGGTTATCAAAGTAGTTTACTTTATCTGAATAGCTATAAATTTCAGGGGAAATATCTCCTATCTCTGTACTAGGATTAAAAGCCCATTTCACCATTTGTCTACTTGCACTTTCAGGTCCTAAATTACCAACACTATATGAATGGTCTTCTAAGTCTGAAGATACTTGGGTAACGACATCACCTCTTCCACTAAGTGCTTCTTTTAGCTCAGTTACATCAGATTTATTACTTATCAAGTCTACAACAGTCTCGTAAGCTTCGTCTTGCGTGTTTTGAGATGGGATAATAGGAATTGATACAGATCCTATTTTATACTTATTGTTTCTGTCATTATATGTTTGTTTACCAACTTTAATAAGGTGAACACCAAATTGCGTTGTTGTTTTGTATAGTCCACCTCTCTTGCCAGTAAGAAAACAAATATTATTAAATTCAGGAACCATAGATCCTTGAACGAATGCGCCAAGATCTCCACCTACTGAAGCTGACCCATCTTCGCTATTTTTAATTGCTAAAGAGTCAAAACTTTCTGAGCCATTTACAGCTAATATATATAGGCTATCAATTATTTTAGTTGCTGCTGCTAATCCTACTGGATCACCTGGTGTAACTCTTCTTAAAACATGTTGAGCTCTTACCGTATCCGGAACAGTTCTAGCATCTAGTTTCTTGTGCATAACATAGTTACCATTTTCAAGAACTGGTCCATAGATGTCACCAATGTTCATTCCTGCGATTGCATCTTGCAGTCCTGCAGGTAATGCAGATTTTGGAGAATATAAGTTTGAATAATTACTGTTGTTTGTTACTAAAAATAAGGAATCAGTTGTTGTTGAGGCAAAATTGTTTCTCAATTCATTCGCTTTGGATTTTACATCTGCAGAATCTTGAGCGGTAGGGTTTACATTGAATACGAAATATTCTAAAGTTCTTTTCTCCTTCTTATTTGTATATAATTCCGGATTCTTAGTCATGAAATTAGAAATGTCAGCATCTGAGACTTCTACACTTTCTGTTATCTGATCAAATGGGATTTTGACATAAGCAATCTTAGCACCACCATTACTTTCCATAAAGCTTTCTTCAGCCATCCAAGTAGGCGTATACACAGCTTTAGAAACCATATTGTTTAACTTAGTTTGCTTCTGCGTTTTTACAATTTGTTTTTCCTGTTCAGCCCAAAAAGTTCTTAATTGAGGATTTGTAAAATTATCAGTTTCAATAGCAGTTTTGACTTGATTCAAAAAGTCAAAACTTAAAGCGCCTGATTGTAATTGCTGAGAAATTAGAGGGCTTAAATTTTGTCCAAATTGTAAGTCGAGCAATTCATCTTTAGAGACAGAGATACCTAGTTTTTCAGATTCAGCGTTAACGATAGCTTGTTCAACGTAATACTCCCAAAGGTTTTCTTTATTTCCAAAAGAATTGCCTGCACCTGAGAACAAGACTTGTTCAGCAGTACTAAATTCATTATAGTCTATCTCCTGGCCAGCTACATTTCCCATATTGGTATCCATAGCTCCTCCGGGATTGCCCGCGCTCGTCATATCCATTATTATAAATGCTGCTAGAGCAAAGCCTAGAAGCAATAACACAAACCAAAAGTTCTTCCTTATTTTACCTATTAATGCCATTTCGTAGTCTATTAATTGAACAAGTTTAAAAGCCTCATTTTTGAGAACTGCAAAGGTACTGTTTTACTTGATTTTTCCAAGATTGTAGGGCCTCTGATATTTTGGTACATATTTTGCCTATTTCCCTATTGAGATTGAGTTTTGCCAAATTCATTGGTACTTTTTTAAAAGCTTAGTGGACCGTTCCTTTTGGGAGCGGTTTTTTGTTATAAATATGGGCTTTGAGCCTATATTTGTTGTTTTTCCCACCAATTTTATAGGAAATCTCAAAATATGAAGCAAAATCTTGCGAAAGTAGCCCTCTTAGTCAATGAATACGATGAGGCTATTGATTTTTATACCCAAATTTTAGAGTTCAAACTTATTGAAGATAATCCCATTGAAGACAAAAGGTGGGTTGTAATCGCACCTCCCGGTTCCAATAATGGATGCCATATCTTACTTGCAAGGGCTAAAAACGCTGAGCAAAGGCAGTTTGTTGGCAATCAGACTGGAGGGAGAGTCTTCCTTTTCCTGTATACTGACGATTTTTGGAGAGATTACCGCAAAATGCTAGCACGTGGGGTAGAATTTGTAAGGAATCCCAACGAAGAAGCTTGGGGTACTGTTGCAGTTTTTAAGGATCTCTATGGGAATCTTTGGGATTTCATTCAGACTAAAAGTTTATAAAATTGCAAAATCGTTGACATTTTACTGGTTTAGCTCGTTTAAGTACAGTTTGCGAAATCTAAGGATACTACATTCAGGCAGCGTTATGCTATAGCAGAATGCTGTTTTACATTATTAATTATTTTAATATGTTAAATTCATTCCTTAGCTTTCGCATATGAAAGGGCAAAATGCCCGAATTTTATAATTTCTAACTATAATAAATGTCAACAATGAAAAAATTTACTTTTCTATTCGTATTACTTTCATTTTGTTTTACACAAGCAGATGCTCAAATTGGTGTCAGAGCTGGTTTTAATTTGCCATCTGTTGCCACTGATTTACAAGGCTTTGATGTTAATGCTTCCTCAGGTTTTCAATTTGGACTTACGTACCAAGCATCGTTAAGCAATTCACTTTCCGTTAGACCAGGGATCTTGTATTCTATCAAAGGATATAAAATTGATGTTGCTGGTTTTTCAGGAAAAGCTGCCTTTAATTATATTGAAATTCCAATAGACTTAGTATTTGGAGTTTATAATGCAGAAGCATTTGGAATTGACGTTCATGCGGGTCCTTACTTTGGATATATGTTAAGTGGAAGTGAGGATTTTGGTGGGACTAAAAGAGA